>CAIXMD010000247.1 GCA_903920415.1 uncultured Desulfomonile sp. | reverse complement strand
TTTGTGTTACCAACGACATCTGCTAGGTATTCGGAAAATCGCCTTTTTTCAATAGCGCGCAAGCTCTGTTAGATTTTATGCGAGGTCGAAAGATAGACCGGATCCTAGCAGAACGGACCAGTTGCAGGAATCTACTCACGCTCATTACCATTCCGTATGAGGATAAGGGAGGGCTGGAAGACGCCCGTTTGAGGGATTGTCCTGCCGTATTTGCTTATGAGGACGTTGATACCGGGCGCATAAAGACAACCGCATTTTGTTCATGGCAGACGGTTAAGGACGATGTATGCCGCAAGATCCAGACCCATTACGAAGAAAATGTTCCTGAGGCCGATGAGCAACAGCGAGTATCGACTCCCCGCTTTTGAAATGCCATGAGGCAGGTTCGGCCTTCCTGAACAGGGCCGTAACCTGCCTACTCACCGGCTTTCTCGATCCCCAGTTCGTACTTTGTTTACCAACCCCAATAACTGCCCAAACCTGGAATGCTTATACGTACACCGCCATGACCACCATGGTGACCCCACCGGACCCCTCCGCCTGGAAATCCTACACCACCTCCGTGGTGCCCCCATCCCACTCCACCACCAGGAAACACCACATGTCCATGACCATTACCCCAACTCACTCCGCCTCCAGGAAAGTTGACCACGCCGTGGCCATTACCCAACCAGACTGCCCCACCTGGGAACGGCACCCCCCAAGCAAGCGCATCGTTCCCAGTCAAACCAATGAAAGCAGTCAACACCAGAATCGACACGATAATCTTTGCCGTATTTTTCATTTTTCCAATCTCCATTTCATTGTCGTGTACCTCCTTCGTATAAAATATTCGATGAAAGTTCTGCAATCTGACAAAAAAACGTTGACCCTTAGACTTTTTTTCTGCTTCATTGAATTCAAATTATGGCTTGTTTAATCTGAGAGTTTATCATGCCTCTGGTCAGTATTGTAATCCCTACATATAACAGGGGCCATGTTTTGGAGAGGGCCATCCTCTCTGTTTTGCGCCAAACATACAAGGATTTTGAGCTGATAGTTGTAGACGACGGTTCCTTTGATTCAACATCAAGGCTATTGTCTGAATACGAAGGTAAAATCAAAGTTCTTTTTCAAAAAAACCGCGGTGTTTCTGCCGCGCGAAATCTAGGCATCCGGCACTCTAGGGGAGATCTCATAGCTTTCCTTGATTCGGATGATGAGTGGCTTCCAGACAAACTGGCTAAACAGGCTGCACTGTTCGATCCAGGTAAACGTTTTTTTGTATCCCACACAGATGAAATCTGGATACGGGCCGGCAAAGAATTGCACCAAAAAAAGATCCATCGCAAACAGGGAGGCCAGTTCTTTGTAAGGGCACTCGAACGGTGCCTCATTAGCCCATCCTCAGTCATGATTTCCCTATGCTTGCTCGATACGGTGGGATGGTTCGACGAAGCCCTTCCGGCAGCCGAGGACTACGACCTTTGGCTTCGGCTCACGGCATTCCACGAAGTTGATTTCGTGCCGGAACCTTTGATAATCAAACACGGAGGTGCAAAGGATCAATTGTCGACCATAATACCAGCAATCGACCGACACAGGATTGCCGCTATCGTCAAGATCCTTAGCGTACCCGGTCTGCGGCCGGATTACCGAGACGCAGCAATTCTGGAACTTAATAGAAAATGCGCTATTGTCGCAACTGGATTGGCCAAAAGAGGAAGGCACGAGGAGGCAGACACCTATGATGAGTTGGCTCGATCCTACCAGGTCGATACTCTTAGATCCGAATGACCCTGATCTGGGCGACCGCACCTACCATATCCCATGTTATGCAAGCCTGGACACACTTGTAAGATCAATCGAGAAGGTTGGGATAATAAACCGGCCATTAGTTCAAGAAATGCCGGGCGGTAAAATGGT
>CAIXMD010000246.1 GCA_903920415.1 uncultured Desulfomonile sp. | reverse complement strand
ATTCTTTATGTACTTGGCTACACCCATTGTGATTCACCCTGCAGATTAATTATTATATTTTTATCAACGAGTTATTCAAAAGTCCTAACCTTTTAGTCAAATGACGCCGCCTGCCTTGAGTTCCGCTATTTCGCCAGAGGACATGCCCAGTTCTTTACCCAGTATCGCTTCGTTATGCTCTCCGAAACGAGGTGGAAAAGACAATCGCCTATGGTTGGCCTCCAAAAAGGGAGTAGATGCAGGGGCAGGCGCCAGGGTGAGTTCGAATCCGGTCCTTTCGTCCCTTGCGCTCAGCAACTTGTCTGATACCAGTGGGTCCTCCATGACTTCAGCTATCGTGCTGATCTTTGAAGCAGCCACTCCGATTTGGTTCATCTTCTCGACGAAGGAATCGGTGGTCATGGTCCGAGTGACATCTGATATTGCCTGGTTCAGATTTCGCACATCGGCTATGCGTCCGGCATTCTTCTTATATTCTTCCCTGGCAAGCAAAGAAAACTCCGGCAAAGAACTGAAAACCCCAAACTGTTTGTCGTTGCCCACTGCTATATAAACGTATCCGTCGCGTGTAGGATACACGGATACTGGAGCAAAGAATTCATGCGTGTTTCCTCGACGTGAGATTTTCTTGCCAAATGTACGAGTCATGGTGACCGGCACGGTAAGCCAAGAAGTGGTGCTCTCAAACATGGAGACATTTATCCTGGACCCTTTACCGGTCATGGCCCTTACAAAAAGGGCTTTCATGATGAGACCGTAGGTATGCTCGCTGGTCCCCATGTCCGGCAGTGGTATTCCCGTCACCTGTGGAGTGCTGCCGGGTTCCCCGGTCAGTTCCATAAGTCCGCCTCTGGCCTGAAGAATAGGGTCGTATGCTGCCTCGTTACTTTCTGGGCCGAAGCCGGTAATCCCAACCCATATGATATCTTCTTTCAGAGCCTTCAAAGAATCGTAATCTATGCCCAACTTCTTGTAATTCTTGGGGAGTTGGTTTGTAGCAAAGACATCCACTTTCAGTTCACTGACGAGACGAGTCAGTATTTCTTGACCTTTGGGGTCCCCCAGATTCAGGGTGAGCGCCTCTTTACCAGAATTAATAGCCATAAAATAGCTGTTCATACGTTCTTCGCCCTCGAGAAAAGGGTCTCCAACAAGCCGGTTAGGGTCTCCAAAAACAGGGTGCTCGAGTCGGATCACTCGGCATCCGTCCATCGCAAGCCGGTAACTGAGATAAGGCAGGACCGTGGCCTGTTCTAATGATAGAATTGTGATGTTTTTGAATATATCCATGTGTCCTGTTCTCCTTCCATTGAGACAATGATTTTGACAACCGCCGACAGTGTGCCTAAGATTGATCCGTAACGATGATTATGGTCTTTATTGACAACTTAATCCCACAAAAACAGTCGTGTCAAGAATATTGGGTCAGTGCGTTGGATACGTTCAATTATCAACCACTGGTTTGTGCAGGGTATCCGGGGCTGTTATTCGTCTAGTGATCCCAGCTCATCGTTTTTTCTGGACCAGTTTTCTTCTTTCTTCATCCCTGATTTCTCTCCTGAGAAGTTTGCCGACTTTTGACTTCGGTAGCATGTCCCGGAATTCTATATACTGTGGTACCTCAACTTTCGCGGTTGAGGATAGTGGAAAAAAGTTAAGGAAACCAAATCAATAAGCTCGCGAAGGGGCGTCAACTATGCTATCGAAAAAGGAAGCAACAATAAACACAGGAGGACGCCCCTCAATGACATCTACCAGTACTGAGGTTACGGATCAAGACGTTCAAGGTCGCATCGATCAATTTATGTCGAGGTTCAAGATCGCAACT
>CAIXMD010000245.1 GCA_903920415.1 uncultured Desulfomonile sp. | reverse complement strand
TTTAAGGACAGGGGAATGACTATGGCGGTATCCCGGGCGGTGGAAGCAGGTTCCACCGCTGTAATCTGCGCCTCGACCGGCAATACTTCGGCGTCGGCAGCGGCCTATGCGGCTAGAGCGGGAATTAGGGCTTTCGTGGTTATCCCTGAGGGAAAAATTGCGCTCGGTAAACTTGCCCAGGCAATGATCCACGGAGCGACCGTGGTAAAAATACTCGGCAATTTTGATGAAGCATTGAAGGTCGTGCGCAAGGTATCGGAAGAGTATCCAATAACCTTGGTAAACTCCATCAATCCTCACCGAATAGATGGTCAAAAATCCGCAGCATATGAGGTCTGCGACGTCCTGGGCAGGGCTCCGGATTACCATTTCCTGCCTGTAGGAAATGCCGGCAATATCACTGCGTATTGGGCGGGATACAGGACCTACCAAGATGTTGGAAAAATTCAGTCCCTCCCAAAAATGATGGGTTTTCAGGCAGAAGGAGCTGCACCCATTGTTCGAGGTTACCCCATAGAAAAGCCGGAAACGTTGGCCACCGCCATTCGGATAGGCAATCCCGCGTCATGGAAGGCTGCTGAGGCGGCTCGTGACGAATCAGGGGGAATAATAGATATGGTCAGCGAGGAAGAAATTGTTTCGGCCTACAAAATGGCTGCATCGACCGAAGGTATTTTCTGCGAACCGGCCTCTGCAGCTTCCATAGCCGGCCTTGTCAAAAAAAGTAAGGAAGGGCTCTTCGGTGGTGGTGAATGTATAGTTTGCACCCTCACCGGACACGGCCTCAAAGACCCGGATAATGCCATTAAGGCGTCTCCTGACCCGGTAACCTGTGAACCGGAAATGAAGAAGGTGCTCAATGTCATCGGATTCTAAAACAAAATTCCTGATACTGGTACCGGACGGCATGGCTGATTCCCCCAGTCCGGATTTGGCAGGCGGCACCCCTCTTCAGGCCGCAAAAACGCCATGGATGGATAAGATGGCTTCATGTGGGTCTGTTGGGCTTACTCATACCGTGCCGCCAGGAATGCAGCCGGGCAGCGATGTGGCTAATCTCTCGATTATGGGTTACTCCCCGTTTGAAGTATACACGGGCAGGGCCCCTTTTGAGGCTGCCTCTATGGGCATTTGGCTAGGACCGAATGACCTGGCTTTTCGGCTCAACCTGGTCACCTTGGAACGAAATTTCACAATGATGGCAGACCACAGCGCAGACCACATTTCCACTGCCGAAGCCCGCGAAATAACGGCATCGATAGCCCCAATGATTGAAGATTTAGGGTTGAACGTATTTCCAGGCGTCTCTTACAGGAACCTTTTGGTCTGGAAGAACGGTCCGGAAGGTTGTATCACTCATCCGCCTCACGATTTTCCAGGAGAACCAATTTCTCTATACTTCCCTTCGGGTCGAGGTGCGGACCTTCTTATGCGGATGATTGTCAATTCGTGGAAGATATTGGAAAATCACCCCGTTAATCTGCGCAGGAAAAATCGCTGCCAGGGCCCTGCAAATTCAGTCTGGCCGTGGGGACAGGGAAAGCCGCCTCGTTTAAAAACCTTGAAAGAAAGATTCGGAATTTCGGGTTCAGTAGTAGCCGCAGTGGACCTTGTTAGAGGAATCGGGGCGTACGCCGGACTTGACGCCATTGACGTGCCGGGCGCAACGGGCTACCTCGATACCAACTATGCCGGAAAGGTTCAGGCTGCACTGGAATCACTCAAGGAGAAGGATTTTGTTTTTCTTCACGTGGAGGCTCCCGACGAAGCAGCTCATTCCGGTCAGCGAGATCTAAAAATTAAGGCTATAGAGGACTTTGATGAAAAAATCTTAGCACCTCTCTTGGAGGGTCTTGAACCCTTTGCCAAGTGGAGAATTCTTCTCATGCCCGACCATCAGACACCCGTGACCACCAGGGTCCATACTACCGGCCCGGTCCCCTTCATCCTTTTGGATTCCGATCAGTGGGATACAGGGGCCATGGAACCGGTAAACGTTTTCTGTGAAGAGGTCGCCCAGTCATCCGGCAAGATGATTGACGAGGCGTCAACAATGATTGAATTGCTCCTCAATAAGGCGTAAATGGTCAAGTGTCAGAAAGAGGAGTCTTTCCGTAGTACTTTCAACATATTGCCCAGTCTACCGTCGTCTGGTCTTCTAAGAAAGAATTTAGTATGGGCTAGTTACTCTTTTGCTGGCAACTCTGGATCAGGTTCAGTTTTCCGGGTCGGGAGACTCTTAACTAGAAGTTGCTCAAGGCGCTCTCTGACCCTGATTATCTGCTTTACGTCAATGCCTGTGATGAAACCTAGAGATTCCACTGTCTGGACAGTTCGTTCGGTGGAGATATTACCCTCCGCATCTGGGATGAAAGGGCACCCCCCCAAGCCCCCTACCGATGTATCGAATCTGCGAACGCCCATTTCCAGAGCCGCTTTCAAATTGGCAAAACCCATTCCGTGAGTATCGTGGAGGTGGATCCCTATGCGATCTATTCCGGTGATCCGCTCCACAGACTCGATCATTTTCATTATCCGTTGAGGTTGACCCATTCCTGTTGTGTCTGCGAGAACGATCTCGTCGGGATGGTTCTCTTCAAATCTTTCGATAATTCGCAAGACAGATTCAATACTGACCGGTCCTTCATAGAAGCAACCAAATGCGCACATCACTCCTGCCGTTACGCCTAGTCCATTTGTTATAGCGGCACCTATCATCCTCGTCACATCGGCCAAGGCTTTTTCGACCCTTGTTCCAGAATTCTTGACGCTGTGCGTATGGGATGCCGAGACGTACATTTCAACGTGAGGGATATTCTCGGATGTGGCCTGATCAAGGCCCTTCTCATTGAGAACTAATGCCGTATATCTGGTCTCAGGCCTCTTGTTGACCAGACGCCATACCAATTGTGTGCCCAACATCTGTGGAACTCTCCGAGGATTTACAAAGGACCCTATTTGGATTCGTGAGAGTCCCGCGTCAGCTAGAGCATCTATCAATTCTGCTCTGATTTCGGGTGAAAGTGAACGGGACTCGTTTTGCAAGCCGTCCCGAGGCCCGACCTCTTGGAGAAATACTTTTCCTTTTCTATGACCCATGTCAATTTTTCAGAGAACTCCCTTTTCTGTGATAATGAATCTGAACTGGCGAATTTAACTATCAAGGGGGTGATTTTCTACTCAGGGCGATCCATAGATTTTGACAGTATTCCTGCCTGCCCTCTTTGCGGCATACAATGAAACATCAGCGCAGCGGATGATGTCTTCGCCATTTGTTGCGTCGTCAGGAAATGATGCTATGCCGATGGACACGGTCATAGATCCAAACGGCATGCGATCTGCGCCATCAAACGATCCATTTCTTACTCCTTCCATAATTCGAGAGACCAGGTTCGGAGCTTCTTCCTTGGCGATTCCAGGAAAAATAATTGCGAATTCTTCTCCTCCGTATCTTGTCACTATGTCATAACCCCGGCATGAGGACTTAAGAATTTGTCCCATTTCAACGAGAATTTTGTCGCCTTTCTGATGTCCTTGCAAATCGTTATAAATTTTGAAGTAATCGATGTCTATCATAAAGAGGAGAACAGGAGTGCTGTGACGATTGGCTTTCACTATTTCCAGTTTGAGCGATTCATCAAAAAATCGGCGGTTATAAATCCCAGTCAGTGGGTCCTCATAAGACAATTGCCGGTATAAGTCACGCTCTCGAGCCCTCAATCTAAGTTCCCGATGTTCGATAGCCCTCCGCACTGACATCTGAATCTGGTCCAGCGTGAAAGGCTTTATGAGGTAGTCCAAGGCTCCTGCTTTCATGCATTCGACTGCATTCTCTATGGAGCCAAACCCGGTAATCACGATTACATCGGTGTCATTATTCTGGAGATTTAGGTTTTTTATCAGTGACAGGCCGTCTAAACTTGGCATCATCATGTCGGTTAAAATGAGGTCATAATTTTCCGCCTTATTTTTTTCGAGCGCTTCCTGTCCGTTCCCACACGAATCCACCATGTACCCGGCACTATTTATGGATTCAACGACGATATCTCGGACCGAAACATCATCGTCTACCACTAATACCTTGGGCTTTTCTCTTTGTTCGAGTGAAGGCTGGCCTGACAATTTATAATTCTCCGTCTTTCTCGTTTGGCTGCCTAGACTCCTCCCTCCCATCCGATGGCTCATCTCCAGGGACCATCGCTATCAGTCCAATAAAGGCGGTGATCAAGTCCCCATTTCCCACGACGAAAGATAGTGTTCCTGTTCC
>CAIXMD010000244.1 GCA_903920415.1 uncultured Desulfomonile sp. | reverse complement strand
TCCTTTTTTCTTACGCGACGCTTTCGAGGCGAGTATCAAGGAGCATAGGGGGACTCTGACGAATAACATTTCACGAACGTAATTTCTGAACGTTTCCCATTGTGCTTTGGTAGGACTCTGAGGTATGTTTTCTTGCTGGATAAAGCGAAATAGTTTGAACCGCCTGCTTTTAAAAGGATTCAGCGCATAAGGTTTCTTCCAAAGTTAGTCGCTAGATGAGGACAGACCTTTATGGGACAATGGAAGACGAGAAAAACTCCTCCGCAAGTGATTCAAGGAATGACTCTTGGCACTTTGCTCAAGGTTCTGGCAAGGAACGGTTATCTGGTTGATCCTCAGTGCTTGGGTCGTTTAGCACATCTGGTAATCTTGGGGGTATTTAATTCAGTATTTGGAGCGGCTGAGACTGTGTTCAACGGCCGAAAAATTCGTCGGCAGAGAATTGACGATTCGCCTCTTTTCATACTAGGCCATTGGCGTAGTGGAACAACACATCTGCAGAACTTGTTGAGCCATGACGACAATTTCACTTGTCCCACAGCCTTTCAAGCTAGTTTCCCTCATCATTGTATTTACAGTAGATTGGGCCGACGTGTTTTTGACTATATTGCCCCAACCAAACGTCCTATGGACAATGTCGCTTTTGCCGCTGATGTTCCCCATGAGGACGAGTTTGCCTTAGCAGCGGAGTCTACTGTTTCACCTTATGTCAGGGTGCTGTTTCCAGTTACGGGGAACAGTGAATACGAAGCGCTGGACCCACAGGTTGTTCCACCCGAGGCTTTGGAGAAGTGGAAAAAATCACTTATCCTTTTTTTGAAAAAAGTGGCCCATGCTCCTAACGTTGAGAGGATAGTCCTGAAGTCTCCACCACATCTGGCCAGGGTGAGTGTGCTGACTGACATGTTCCCAAAAGCGCAGTTTCTGCACATAGTCAGAAACCCCTATGAGGTTTATCCGTCGTTTAGGCAACTTTGGCGGAACACGTTCGCCTACTCCCATCTTCAAATACCGAGTCAACAACTGGTAGAAAATTTAATTTTTTCCTGGTACGTCGAAATGTATTCGGTTTTCGAGAGAGACAGGGGACTCATTCCTGAAGGTTCACTTTGCGAGATCAAATTCGAAGATCTGGAGGCGGAGCCGATAGAGACTCTCCGAGGCATTTATGAAGCTCTGAATTTGCCGGGGTTTGATGCTTTTGAGAAAAAAGTCTTCAGCTATCTCAAATCCATAGAAGGGTACAGGAAAAACGAGTATCAAGTCGACGAGATAACACGTGAGAAAGTTGCATGTTTATGGAGGCGAACATTTGAACAGTACGGATATCCTGTTTGATTCTGTGTAAGTTATAACAGTTGCCAAAAGTAATGACTGAAATATTTTTCTCGCGTTGGGATGAAGAATATGATTTATGACCCTTCATGTCTCGTTTACCGAACATGCCCAATCGAGAGAACTGTTCCTCGGCTGAATTAGAGATAGCAGATCGAGCCTCGATTTCCAGATGGTCTCATATTAGGCTGATAAGAACTGGGAACCATGTTAAGAGTTAAGAGGCGAGCAATGGTTGGCATAGAGTCTTCCAGGAGAATTATTGGGAGTCAATTATATGGCGCGAGAACCTAGAATTCTTTTCTGTGAACAAGATTATTCATTAGCTAGAATAGGCTCAAGGATAAGTGGGGGGCTGTCGCGGGGAGCCATGCTGAGGCAGGTCAGAGGGCAACTGGTGAACGGTTTCCTGACAGATCGAAGAGCACACGTCTGAACTCCAGTCACTCTCGCGC
>CAIXMD010000243.1 GCA_903920415.1 uncultured Desulfomonile sp. | reverse complement strand
GCCCTTGTTTTCCTTCGACCCTGAAACGGACCTGTAGGAGGTGTTTTTCGGCTACTTCTATATGATCGCCATCCTTGTTTCCCGCATCCGGCACGAGGATTAAGTCTTCAGGTCTGAATAGCTCCAGGCGATTTCTCAGCACGTAATCCAGCCCGTACAAGCTCCCTGATTCCTCATCGGAAACCAGAACCAACCCCACGTTGTGACTAAAACCGCAGGTCTCTTTTACAGCACGGGCTGCGAAAATGCTTGCAACGAGAGCCTGACCGTTGTCTTCGACACCTCTTCCGTAGAGGAATCCATTTTCTAAGTAAGGCTTAAATGGATCATGGGCCCAAAGTCTCAGTTCACCTGGGGGCACAACATCGATGTGGCTGAGTATCCACAGAGTACGGGACTTATCCTTGCCGTAGAAAACAGCAAGCAGGTTAGGTCGAACGCCATCGGGAACGCGGTTGTCCGGAGCATGAAGTTCTTCGACTTGGTCGGGGCCCAGCGATAGCACGGCATCCTTAACAAGCCCGTACTTTTCCATTTCACCCGAGCCGAGGTTCTCCGGTCCTATCGCCGGGATTGCGCATATCCTTGCGAGGAAATCAACGGAGTCGTCTGTTAGCTCCTCGATTCTACGTGAAGCCTGCTCAAAACCCACCTTGCCTCCTGAAAAAGGACAAAAAGACTCACATCCAAGAATGGTATTTCGGGAATCTGACATGTTACGGGAATTGCCCATTAACGTCAAGCGGGAAAGCGCGTGGTCAAAATACTTGACAAGGTAGGGGGGGTGCAATATATCTATAACTTAAGATGACACTTGTATTTCCCTTCCGGCTGATGAGACCGACGGGCGTAATGCAAGAATCAAGATCCCAGGATTAGACCGCCCGTGCCCCAGTTTTCCGGCCGCAACATCTTACTGAGCTTTCACACCTATAAGATCACCACAGTTTACCAACGCATCCTCGTAGCCCGTACCAGGATGATTTTTTAGAAGGAGCAACAGAATGAGCACTATTAACATCTACGTTGGAAACCTGTCCTTCGATTCAAGCGAGGACCAACTCAAAGAACTGTTCGAGGGATATGGCCGTGTGGATTCGGCCAAAATAATCTCCGACCAGTTCACGGGCCGTTCCAGGGGATTCGGTTTTGTTGAGATGGCCGACCGTGAAGAGGGGCTTCGCGCTATCCAGGAACTCGATTCCAAGGATTACAAAGGCCGGAGTCTTAAAGTTAACGAGGCACGTCCGAAAAGAGACTCCGGGGGAGGTTCCGGCGGCGGATCCGGGGGCGGATCCGGCGGAGGAAGAAGGGATAACAGACCGTCACGCTGGTAGCTGGCTGCAGCTCCACAGAATAAAAAATAATATTGGATCGGCAAGGGATCGGACAACCGAACCCTTGCCTTTTTTTGTTTTGCCGTCCCGTGTACGTGAACACGTGATTTATTCCAATTCATCCACCGCCCATTTTCAAATCATCTCTCGTGCGCTCCATGAGTGAGACAGCCGCAACGAGCACATCGGAATCAAAGGCAAATCCGGCTCCGGCAATGGTGTAGAGAGTCGGGAGAGGCGCAGTCCCGCCGAGGGAGAGAGCACTCCGATAGGCATATACAGCTTTGTTCCTATCGCTCAAGAAGTTTGCCCACACCTGGACCGCTCCTAGTTGAGCCAAGCCGTATTCAACGTAGTAGAAAGGCACTGTATGAATGTGTAGTTTCCTTTGCCATCCCGTCATCAACTCCAGTTCAAGGCCGCTCCAATCTATCCACCCCATGAAGCGATTCCAAATTCGCATCCACTGTGCATCGCAATTGGATGGGTAAGCAGCGTCGGCCGGGTTCTCGTATACCCAGTGTTGGAAGGCATCCACCACAGCCATGAAAGGCCAAAATACGATACTTCTCTCAAGGTGTTCGACTCGGGCGCGAGCTGCGTCCACCGGCGAATAAAAGCCGCTATCACTCTCAGCAAGGAAAGTAGAAGCCATAAACTCCATGGACATTGAGGCCACCTCTGCAAACTCCATAGGAATCTGGCGCTGGTGATAATAAGGCAAACGGCTTTTCTCAAATGTATGGAATGCATGGCCGGCTTCGTGCAGAATAGTCTGAACATCATCGTGCAGGCCTACGGCGTTCATAAAAATAAACGGACGTTTAGCTGCGGCAAATTCCGTGCAGTAGCCCCCGGGGGCCTTATTCTTTCTATTATCAAGGTCCAGTAAATCCTCCCTGAGCATGGTCTCAAAGTAATCCCCCAGAACTGGATCCACACGATGGAAAACAGCCGAGGCCTTGGCTTTCAACTCGGAAACATCCTGGAAAGGAGCCAGACGAGGCCGTTTTAAGGGATCAACGTCCAGATCCCAGGGCCGCAGAGTTTCTAATCCCAATAATTTCCTGCGTCTTTCGTAAATTCGTGCAGCGGCGGGGACCACAACTTCTTCAATTGCTTCGTGGAAGCGAAGACAATCGTCCGGGGTGTAATCAAACCTCAATAGCTGCTTCCACCTGTAGGAACGATATTCGGTGAATCCGGCATTTGAAGCGAGTTCTTCACGCAAGCTCAGAAACTGTCCCCAGAGGCTGTTTATTGCATCCCGGTCCTCCAGTTGGCGCTGTGCAGCTAAGCGCCAAGCCTGTTCACGTATGGCACGGTCCGGGTTCTGGTAGTGCGGACGGAGTTGGGCCACCGTCAGTTCTCTTCCTTCCCACGGAACTGTCTGTGAACCGATTATCTTGTCATACTGGCCTTCTAGCTTGCGCTCATGAACAAGCAAAGGCAGGTTCACTTCACGGAACAACTCGGCTTCGGTACGCATTTTTTGAAGCGGCAACTCAAAGCCGGGTAACTCCGGGCTGACCTCCAACAGTCTTTTCTTAAGCTCTTGTTCCGCTTCTTCAGCCTTGGGAAAGATTTCGTCCAAAAATCTGTGGTAGCGCTTTTCAGCCTCCAGGTCTGCCGTGTTCACTGTCGTGGCCACGTGTAGTCGGCTGAAGGTTTCTTCGATCAGTTCACTCAAGCGCGACCAATCGGACAGAAAATCTGTCGACTTTCCGATAGGGCGGCGGATCAACTCGGAGTAATAAGGCGCAAAGTCATCCCAAGACCACTCTGAAAGTCCTTCGGACTCCCGAGGTAGAGCATCGAACATCTGACTTCCTTCCTCTGTACGAAGATCGTCTCTATTCATTTCCGAACTAAGGGTTGGATTCGATTCTAAGGTAATACTTTCCGGAGTCCGTAAGTCCCAAGACTCCCTCAGAAACCATATATTCCATTGCCTTGGAATGATAGTCACGCATGCCGATCCGTATCAGACCGGATTTGGCATAAGACAGAGCAATGGCGGAAGATGCGTCTAGAGCCCCCTTGGCTTGCAAATCGCTGATAATTGAATCCGCCGCACGCTTAAATCGCCAGGTTACAATGTAACGGGTGAGCACAAATACGGCGGCGAGGAGACACAGGCCCAAGAATATCCGGAGGGCTTCCGACATCGTTAAGTATACTCCAGAAGCTGGGGTCTAATAACTGAAAGAAAGATCCGTAACTTTAAGGTCGTCTACTACTTTGGTCACGCCGGGGTATTCGGCGGCCAGTTTGTTCAGCCTTTCCTTATCTTTCCTGTCACGTATACGCCCAGAAATCTTCACTACTCCTCCAGGTTCAGCATCTATTTCCACGTGGCGTGCTACTGCGGAAGTCATTTTCTTACGTGCCAGAGTTTCGATCTTTTTAGCAAGGGCCATGCTCTTGAGTATCTCCTGAACATTTTCCTTGTCCGGCACTTTTTCTATCTTTTCGACGGCCTGCACAATTATGTCCGCAAGAGCACCCGAAGTGAAGTGGGCCGTGTTCACAGTGATGTCATAGAGCGACCAATCATTCGGGTCGATATGAAATATGGAGTGTATAAGTCCCTCTCTTTCGTGGTCGGACTTTCGTACGAAATCCTCGGCCTCATCCTTTGAGAAGTTATACCGCTCCATGATTCGTTCTACGCGAAGTTGTTTGGGGGCGACTATCCGTGCACGAAATACACCGGGAACGTCGCGCAGGATTATTTGAGCACCCCGGCCTACAAGGACCACATTTCCACGGGAGGCCTCTTGGTAGGTAAGCGCTTTGAAAAGACTCGTATGGGTAGGTCTGTCGAAAAAGATCCGCTCAAAAAAAGTCGGGCCGTGCTCTGTTTCGAATAAGGTACAGGCATCCATGTATTCCGGGTCGCAGCTCTGAGCCAGTTCATGCACCTTTGCCAGACTTATGAGTTCCATGCCCATTCTTCTTGCCACCACAGCGGCGATGATGTCGCCGTAAGCGCCCACCAGCCTAGATATCGTTACGATGTTCATTTTTGTCCTCGCTATGTTCCGAACTCGGCCTCACGTGCAACAGGTTTATCAGTTTTACGTCGGCGAATTGACTGTGCTCAGGCCCTGAAGTCTCTTGGGCCTCAATAAGTGAGGACCATGCCGCCATCCATCAGGAGATCCCCCCCCACCAGATACGAGGCGAATCGAGAGAACCCAAACAAGAAAAGATTTCCAACCTCGATAGGGGCCATCATTTCCTTAACACGAGATTTTCCCATCATTACATCTCGCACGACCGCTTCAGGGCTGATACCACGTTGTTGAGCTTGGGCTGGAATTTGATTCAGAGCAAGCCCTGTTTTCACGAAGCCGGTACTGACTGAGAAAGAGCGGATCTTTCCTTCTCCCTCAGCCGAAATAGACTGGGACAAAGCTCTCAGACCAAACTTGGTAATGTTGTAAACAGGCTTGTTCATGGTGCAGATATGGCCATGGATCGAAGACATGTTACCGATCACGCCAGTGCCGGTTTTGCTTTTTTTCATGTGAGGGATGGTCAGCTTGGAGAGATAAAATGGGGCTCTTAACATAATCCTCTGCATCAGATCGTATTTTTCCATTGGAAAGTTTTCCACTGCGTCAATATGCTGAATACCCGCTATATTGGCCAGGTACTTTATGGTACCGAGCTTGGCTGCCTCGCTGACGGCATGTTCAATATCCTCATCCTTACAGAGGTCGGTGCGGATGAAGAACATCCTACCTCCCATCTCCTTAGCCATTTCCCGTGTCTTGTCGCCTTCTTTTTCATTAACGTCCAGACCTACGGTGGTAATGTTGTTTGCCGCAGCGGCAATAGCCGTAGCCCTTCCTATGCCGCCTCCAGCACCGGTAACTATGCAAACGTTTCGACTATTGAAATCCGGATCCTGAAGAACAAGAACTTCCTCGCGCGTAATTTTGGGTTCTGTGATATCCATTTTCTCCTACCGTCCTTCTCGAATTGTCCTAAGAAATTGCTATGAAGGTCACGATTTGTTTGGGACCGACGAAGATCGAAGATGCCTCACAGCATACCACCCTACGCCCAACAAGAGTACTATGACTACTCCTATATCCACAATGTGTGAATACTGCTGAACCACAGTCCAATTTTGCCTCAATTTGTAACCACACAACAGCAGGAACGAATTCCAAATCGTGGCTCCAATCAACGTGTACAGGCAGAAAGGAACGATCCTCATCTTGCCTACTCCTGCCGGAATGGAAATGAGGTGTCTCACGACCGGTATGAAACGGCTGACAAAAATCGTCCAGGAACCGTGTCGAGCAAACCACTGCTCTGTCCATGCCAGATGTTCGAGATTGAGCAAGAGATAGCGTCCCACGGTCAGTACAAAGGGTTTGCCGCCGAAATAGCCCATCCAATAAGAAATCAAAGACCCGATCAGTGACCCAATTGACGTTGCAACAATTGCAGTAATCATAGCGAATTTGCCTTCTGCCACGAGAAATCCTACGAAAGGCATGACCAGTTCGCTGGGCACTGGAGCAATCATGCTCTCAAGCGCCATGAGAAGCCCGGCTCCAGCATATCCGGCACGTTCAATAGCGTAAACAAAGTACTCAGCAAGATGTTCAACCATTATCTGATCTCCCAGAAATCATTCAAGGCATTGTATCCAAAACCTATTCGAAATCAAGCCGAGAATAGCAGCCGAGCGGAGCAAGTCATAGTAGGCAGAAATCCTCAGTATTTGAATCATTTAGCACAGTACAGTACGGCCGGGCGTCTGCCATAACCCTCTTCTCTCATGTGGGGCGGCCCAACGGCGATGCATGTGAAGGTCTTAAGGCTGCCCCTTCCTCGAGTCTCGAACCAGACAATCTCTCATCTTCCGCATTCAATGCACAGTGTATCACGATGGATACATGGCTCCCAAGGATCTATTCCACAGGCATCCCGTGTTTCTTCATTTTCTTGTAGAGAAGGGTTCGGTGAATCCCCAGAAGCTTCGCTGCTTGGGCTTTGTTACCGTTCTCACGGGCGAGGGCGTAGCGCAGGGCATCCCCCTCAGCCACCATATGCTCGAGATTCTGATTAGTTGCAGCAATCAACCGGAAGTCGATAGGGATGACTGACGTGCCTCCCACGCGCTCAAACTCCTTCTCACCAATGAAGTGGAGCATGCCGTTGCCCAGGCAACGAGTTGTGGGCAGATCAAATTTCTTGCCAATATAGCCGGAATACAGCACATTAATTCTGTGGAACATTTCCCCATGGAACAGTACGATGTCATGCAGAGAATAATGCTGAGAGCCCCTTTTCTCCTTGCCAAACTCTGTATACCGCACATGAAGAACAGCGCGTCAGGAACCGGTGCTATCGGAAACATGGCTTCAGTTCATGTTCACATTTACACCGTCAACAAACCCGTATACAATATTACGAAGTATGGGTTGATGGCCCTGTCCCAGTCCATTTCCGCTGAAGGGGACGGGATGATCAGGTCTTTCACGGTCAGCTCCGGCTTTGTCTCGAGATATGCACGATACCTGGTGGGAGGGGATGTGCTCTTTGACGGAGGCATGGTTTTGACTTACTAAGTTGGATGTTTAGCCACCACGCCATGAAGTCGGTCAACGCAGCGGAGGGCTGCAAAACAAGATAATGGAGGCGACGATTATGAAACGGAACAATCTGGCTGTCCTAATTGTGGTGTTTTGCCTAATTTTGGCAGGAGGGATGATCAATTCAGGGGAAGTTGCGGCCTCTGAGACGATCCGTCTCGGTTTCGTAGCTGATATTTCAGGTGTTGGAGCCACTTTCTACAAGGGCCAGAAGGCAGCGGTGGATCTCTTCATCGAAGAGGCCAATGCTGCAGGGGGCGTGCTCGGAAAGAAGCTGGAGGTTATTGTTCGTGACGCACAGCTCAAACCGGATATCGGTGCGAATATGGCTCGGGAGCTGATTCTGAGCGAGAAATGTGATTTTCTTATTGGTCCCACGAGCAGTGCAGTGGCACTTGCCGCCACCAAGGTGGCTCACGAGTTCAAGAAGATCATCTATTTTCACACATCAAACACCGAAGCACTTACCACAACTGATTTCCAGCCTTACATGTTCCAGGTGGTGCCCAACACGGGTGAGGAGGGGCGCGGCGCTGCCTTGTTCATGTCGCAGAGACCGTATAAGCGGTATGCGTACATAGGGCCGGACTATGCCTACGGACATGATCAATTCAAGGCTTTCAAAGGCGAGCTTGGCAAGCTAAAGGCTGATGCCGAGTTGCAGGAAATCGTATGGGTGAAATTGGGCGAGACCAACTTCTCGCCGTACATTCCAATCCTTATGTCAAAAAACCCCGAAGCGATCTTCAGCAGTTTCTGGGGTGGCCAACTCAGTTCGTTCGTTAAGCAGGCCAAACCGTATGGCGTATTCAACAAGGCCGCGCTTTATTCACTCTTTGACCTTGACATGCTGCGAGTGACTGGAATGGACATGCCCGAAGGTTTGCTGGGATACTCTCGCTGCCCGTTCTATGCGATAGACAATCCTGAAATGAAGGCGTTCGTGAAGAAGTACTACGACAAGAACAAAGAATGGCCTGCAGACTGGGCCGCTATGGCCTACGACGGCCTCATCGCTCTCACTGACGCCATAAAAAAGGCCAACAGCACCGACTCGGATCAGGTGGTCAAGGCCCTGGAAGGACTGAAGTTCAAATCACTCCGAGGAGAACGCTACATTCGGCCTGAAGATCACATGGCCAACGTGGGCATCTATGTGGGGGTCACGGCGAAGAATCCAGATTTTAAAGATTTTCTCGTGTTGAAGGATGTGGTGGAAGTGCCTGCGGAAAAAATCTTGCTGTCGGTGGAAGAGGTCAAGAAACTTCAGGCTGAAAAAAAGTAGGAGAACAGGGGTGGCCGTACGGCTCATTCGAGAGCCTTCGGTCCACCCATTTCCCATAACTCCCCTGTCAAGTCTCCCAACTTCGGACGAAAGACATGAGTGCTGAGTACTATTTATTTATGCTGATCAACGGGCTCAGCCAGGGAATGCTCCTTTTCATCGTAGCGTCGGGGCTCTCCCTGGTGTTCGGCGTGCTGCGGGTCATCAATTTTGCTCACGGCTCCATTTACATGATCGGAGCCTTCGTCGCGTATTCACTGTCCACGTTGTTGACGGGAACGTCTTTGGCCAGCTTTCTGTTACTATTGCTCGTGGTTCCACCAGCGATTGCGCTTCTCGGTTTCGTTCTCGAGGTTTCGCTGTTCCGTCGTGTGTACCGTGAGGAGCACCTGCTTCAGCTTCTGCTCACCTATGCTCTCGTTCTCATACTGGATAACGTGGTGAGGATGATCTGGGGCGGGGATCCGCGAAACGTTGCTCGTCCGGAAATCCTGGCCGGATCAGTCGATTTGATGGGAATGGCGTTGCCCACTTACAATGTGTTTATTTTGTTGGTTGGGCCTGTGATCGCACTTGGGCTGTGGCTCTTACTCTACCGTACCCGGGCCGGTAACGTCATCCGGGCCGCAGTCTCGTACCCGGACATCCTCGGAGCTTTAGGCGTCAACGTCTCGTGGGTTATGACCGCGACCTTCATGCTCGGTTGCTGGCTGGCCGGCCTGGGAGGCGTTCTTGTGGCTGCGCTTGCCAATGTTGACTTGTCAATCGGCATGGAAAAGATCATTGAATGTTTTGCTGTGGTGGTAATCGGCGGCTTGGGAAGCGTCGGGGGAGCCCTTCTGGGATCGCTGATCATCGGGGTGGGCATCACATTCTTCCAGCTTCCCTTTGGCCGATGGGCTCTTGTGTTTCCCTACTTCGTGATGGCCCTGGTCCTTATCATCAGGCCCTGGGGTCTGTTCGGAAGACCGGAACGATAGTGGTGATCTATGAAAACACATACGGTTGACACAACACGATGGCGATTCACGAACTGGATTGCAGGGATCATTGTGACGGTGGCCCTGTTCGTGCTCCCCTTTATTCTAGCCAAATTCGGGCGAACTGGAGAATTCTGGATCTGGGTTACGACAGAAATGATCATCAATGCGCTTTTTGCGCTGAGCCTCAATCTCATTCTCGGCTACGGCGGCATGGTAAGTTTCGGACATGCAGCATTTTTCGGGGTTGGGGCCTATACCGTGGCTCTTTTGATGAAGAAGGCAGGAGTTCCACTTTACTTGGCTCTTCTGTCTGCCCCGTTCACGGCCGCTATAGCGGCCGCCGTCATCGGTTGGTTTTGTGTGCGGCTTATAGGACTCTATTTTGCCATCCTCACCTTGGCTTTCGGTCAGTTGCTTTACATGGTTGCGTTCCAGTGGTACACGTTCACAGGCGGGGATGACGGGATCCACGGGATCCCCAGGCCGGAGTTTCTCGGGCCGGTCAACTACTATCTGCTCTGTCTCATCATCTTTTTGGCCTGTTTCCTGATAATGCGAATGATCGTCAATTCATCGTTCGGTTTAAGCATCAGGACGATTAGGGAAAACATGGAGCGGGCTAAATTCATCGGCATCAACGTAAAGCGCTATCAGTGGATCAACTTCATCATCGCAGGAGCGTTCGCCGGCTTGGCAGGCGGGCTCTTGACGGAACTGAATCGTTTTGCCCAGACGGAATTCTTGCATTGGAGCAAGTCCGCGGAACCGATTTTTGCAAGTCTCGTTGGAGGCATGTATTCGCTGGTAGGGCCAGTGATAGGATCGACCCTTCTCATGTTCCTCAAGATAGTCCTCCAGCAATTACACAAGAGTATGGTGGAAATGTGGGCCATCATCCTTGGT
>CAIXMD010000242.1 GCA_903920415.1 uncultured Desulfomonile sp. | reverse complement strand
CCCTCTTTGAAGCGTGATCCATCTCCACCCGCATTCTATGTAGCCAAACCGCCCACAATCCATAGGCACGGCTATACGTGCCGCTGCGTATCCGTCCCATCCGAAATATCCCTGACAAAACTGCACAGACCATTTGCAGTTGCTAGACGCAACCCCTGTACCGAGAACTCGTATAGCCTTTTCCAAACTCAGCCCGGCAAAGGCTAGGCCCCATCCTTTGGAGCGGGTGCGACTCCAAAATAATACATTTGGGCTACTGATTGTCAACTTGTCGTCATAGAGGGCGTAGCCCGCAAAGATGCTGGAGAGCGCGTGGCTGCGCTGATACCAATCATACACAAGATCCCACCTGTAAACATTGCGATCCCATTTTGTCAAAATAGGAACACTCGGGGGGAAGAATATGTTTCCAAAAAAGAAACCATAGGGAAAGGGAGCCAAGGTATTGTCCCTGAAATTGTAGGGCATGTATGAAAAACGAATACCCCAGTTCTGCCTAATCTGGCAACGGGCCTCGTACTCAGGAATTAAATTGTGCTTTCGTAGTCCCAGGTCGTCGTGAAGATCTAATTCGGTTCCTTCACCACCGATAGTATTAGTACCCCACTTGACAGTCGAGGCATTGAATTTGGCATTCCAGAGCTTTGCGCTCAGACTGAATTGTTTGCAGCCGATTCTGGGAAGAAATGGACTGCATGCTTGGGCCCCAAACTCCATCCCCGGCTGGGAGAACAATCCCAAGAACGGCGGGAGCAAAGACCCGCTTTGATGAGGTTGGGGGGGGCACCCCTCGGGCGGACAAGCTGCCGGGGCCGATCCGTATGCCGGGGCTGTGGGCCATGGTTCTGCTTCTTGCCCAAGGCGGTAAGTTGCAGGCGAAGACGGATTCGAGGCTTGAGACCGGTAAGAGCGCTGCGAGTACGATTGAGGAAATGGATTCCCGAGCGGTTGTGCAGGGGCAGAACGGGTCTGCGGCAACGGCTGCAGGGCAGGATCAGCGGACAGAGCTTCGCCTTGAATACCTACCCCCCCAGAAATGTCAGGTCCTGTGTACGACCAGCAGACTGGGACAGCGGCAAATAGCGAGACAATAGCGAGGCAAACCAATACCTTAAAGGGCTTTATTATCACCATACCCTCCCTCCTTAACTGAATGTCCTGGGATGACCTAATTATTCATGCGCAAAATTATGTCAAGTAAATTCTGAGATAAAAATAAATTATTTTGAGAAGAAAAATATAAGTATACATAATTACGTTAATTATTGGGCAATAAAAAAACCATGATCTCAAGGGAGGTCTGATGGAAAACTCAAAAGAAATTATCAAGTATTCTTAAATTACATCGTGAAAATTTATCACCTACCCGATTTAATTGTAAATTCTTTTTTGAATATTCAACCAATTGATATCACTATACTAAGTTGCAGGTAAATTCCATTCTATTTTACCGGCAAGGGGTCAATATGTGCTTCGTGTCGCATGGGTTTATTCCAGATCAGTTTTCTTCCTAGTTTCAACCACTTACCGTTATCTTTTGTCTCTCAAAGATACTTAATTTCTCAGCTTTTCAAAGGACTGTACGCAGTCCTTCTTGACCCCGCTGTTTCATACTATTATCATCTCATTTTTTTTAACTCGACCATTCTCATCGTAAAGTCTGTGTGGCGGGGAAAAATGAACGCAGCTTCAATTAATGTTTCTCTTAGGGATGCTGTTTTCCTTGATCGTGATGGGGTTATCAACCGAAAGCTACCTGAGAATTGCTATGTGAGTAAGCCTTCGGAGTTTGAAATTCTGCCCGGAGTTGCCGAGGCTCTATCTATCCTAAATAAACTGGGTTACCTGTTGGTTATGATAACTAATCAAAGGGGAATAGCTCGTGGGTTCATGACAGTGGATGACCTTCAAAATGTTCATCAATACATGTTCGATGAGCTTGAGAAATCAGGTATTTTTCTGGACGCAGTCTATTTCTGCCCTCACGAAGAAATCGAAAAGTGCAGTTGTCGAAAACCTGAGCCGGGCATGTTGCTTGCTGCATCAAAGGACCTTGAAATAGCCCTTGGCAACTCGTTCACCGTAGGGGATTCTCCGTCTGATGTAGATGCGGGGCAACGCGCTGGGACACGGACTGTGAGAATCGCTGCCCAGAAAGACGAGAATGCGGACCTCACCTTTTCAAGTTTACTGGATTTTGCGCTTTTCTTGGAACGACAGGTCCTGAAAGACTCAAATTCCGTACCGAACACAGATGATGAGGAGCGTGATTAATGGAAGCGAATGAGCAGGCCATAGGCATGGGCATCGGCCCCAAACTCTCTCGAGATGATCTTTTCCGTTTTTCCTGTGGCCCCCATGTTCCTTGTTTTACCGAATGTTGCGGAAAGCTCGAACTGCTATTAACCCCTTATGATCTTCTTCGTCTGAGAAAGAGGTTAGGAATTTCGTCAGCAGATTTTCTGGATAAGTACACCATAATGAAGTTGAAAACATCTCATGGTTTCCCTGAAGTCATGATGAAGATGGATTCCTCGACCGAAAAGCGGTGCCCATTTGTTCAACCGAATGGGTGCTCCGTGTATGAAGATCGTCCCGGAGCTTGCAGGATCTATCCCCTCGGCCGGGCTTCCACATCACACCCTATGGAGGAAATTCGCAAAGAGTTCTATTTCATGGTCAAAGAGGACCACTGCCAAGGTTTCCGAGAGCCGCATGAATGGAAAGTGAGAGAGTGGCTGGAAGACCAGGGAATGGATGAATATAACAGGCTCAACGATCTTCTTATGGAGATTTATGTCCGCAAAGCACGTTTAAGACAGATCACTTTGACCGGGCAACATATACAGATGTTCGTCATGGCTTGCTACAACACGGAGAGGTTTCGTGATTTTATTTTCAACAGCGCTTTCTTAAACAAGTTTGATATTGACTCTGATTTAGTGGAGGAATTGCGCAATTGTGACCAAAAACTCCTAGAATTCGCGTTCGTTTGGCTCAAGTTTGCCCTTTTTGGAGAGCCGGCCATTCGTTTGCGTACATGAAATACTTGATTATTTCTTATATTGTTTTTTCAACCTGTTTATATGGCCCCTGCCGAGACCTTTTACCTCACAGCCTAACTCGAAATAGAGTCGGATAGCATTATCGTCGAGCATTCCAAAACAGTCTATTACTGCAAGTGGCCCACCCGCAGCTCGAACCACATGCTCAGGATCCATTTCACGGAAATGCTTATGGCGTACGGCCAATACAACCGCATCAGCTTCCCTCAACGATTCCCACAAGTCCTCCTCTATGCGCAGGGATACGAGTTTCTTCTGGCTTCTGAAAAACCTGGCCCGGCTCTTGCCGGGTGCGGGGTAGGTCTCCTGGGCTTCAAACTCCCACCAGTGTTCAACATATGGGTCGTAAACGCAAATTTCTGCGCCCATCTCGGCAAGACGACGCACAATAATTTCCGACCCACTGTAGCGCGTATCTCCAACATCTTCTCTGTATGATGCCCCGAGAATGGTAACCTTGGATGCTGAAATGTATCGCCCCATATTCCTTAGGGCGTCCCGGACCAGCTCAGAAACATGCAAAGCTCTGTTGTCGTTGATATTTATCGACATCGGGGTGATCTGGAACAGGTCGTCTTCAAAACCCATTAGATGTTTGTATGCCCACACTGCCAAGCCGCCGTCCTTCGGGAGGCAATATCCTCCAATTCCAGGGCCAGGGAACATAATATTAGAGTGGGTAGGTCGGACTTTGACAGCTTCGATCACTTTTATCAGATCTACTCCATTGCGTTCGGCGAAAATGCTCCATTCATCAAGGAAAGCAAGGATTGTTGCCCTGTAGCTGTTTTCGACAATTTTGGCGGTTTCCGATTCGATGGGTCGATCCAGAACGGTGAGGGGATAATTTTCGACATCTAATATTTCGGAGAGGAACTTGACTACTCGCTCACGTGATGGAAGGTTAATGCCGCTGCACACTCGCCAATAGTTTCTAATTGATGCAACATAATTTGCTCCGGGCATAACTCTCTCATAGCTGTGAGCGATAATGGGTTCGGTTGAAATACCCCTTTTTCTAAATGCTTTCTTAATAAGAGGGTAGGCAACCTGCTCGGTGGTTCCTGGGGGTACGGTGGTTTCTATCAAGACCATTGCATCAGATCTGATTTCGTCCCCGATTATTTCAAAAGATTTTTCCAAGTCGTCCATTTGTACATAGCCATTACTCACATCCTTGAGAGAGTCCTTGATATAGTCGCATTGTACGTCCACAACCACAACATCAGCCAAGCCAAGGGCTTTGTAAGTGAAGGACGCAGTCAAGGTCTCTTTATCCACAACGCACCGATTAATTATCTCGGGAACCTCGGGATCCTCGGATTTCATAGGGGCTACTCCCCGACAGATCAGTGGGATTTTCCAGAAACTCCTAGAAGAAGGTCTCTGCATGCCGATCACAAATTTACCCGGTTTTCCCGATGAGTCGGTTGAGTCGGCAATCACTGCGGCCATGACCGCGCCGACAAATCCGAGACCTACAACGACGACGATCTCGCGACCTTGGTCCCGGTTACGGGACACCAATTCTTCTAACCGACTCAATTCTTGTGAATATTCTTCTTCTGATGGAAGAGGGAATTTCTCTCCATCAGGGCTTAACGAGTATTCATTATTCATATCTTTCCTTCCTTAAGAGGGCCGTGCAACGCGGAATTTTTTACGCCGGTTCTCGTCGATATTCTCGACACTATCAGTAGCGGTTAAGGGTATATACACAGTGGACGCCAAGCATATAACCATTGAACATCTCTCGTCAAGGAGGAAACCCGTTGAACAGCCTTGCTTTCGTATGTTAGAAATAAGTCGATTGTTGACTGAGGCCGCATTGGAGGAATCATGGAGAAAAAATACAACCCCGGGAACGTCGAGAAAAAATGGCAGGAATTTTGGGAGAATGAGAAGCTTTATAAAGTAGAATTCGATCCCTCAAGGAAAAAATATTATGTTCTGGAAATGTTTCCTTACCCTTCAGGCCGAATTCATATGGGCCATGTTCGCAATTACTGTATTGGTGACGTTCTGGCTCGTTTCAAAATGATGCAAGGTTACAACGTGCTCCACCCAATGGGCTGGGATGCTTTCGGCATGCCTGCGGAAAATGCGGCCATAAAACACGGGTCACATCCAGTCGTATGGACTGAGAACAATATCAAGGAGAT
>CAIXMD010000241.1 GCA_903920415.1 uncultured Desulfomonile sp. | reverse complement strand
TCCGCTACACTTCTTCACACGGCTCTGTCCATTTATAAGTCAGGACCTGACACTTCTGACCCGAATAAGGCAAGTGCCAAAAAGATGGCAACCAGTACGGCAATGTTCGTGCTTCCGCACGGTCGTTTCTTCGCTCTATCCGATGCCGGCGTAAATCCCAGTTTCAGAAATGCAGACGCCCTACTCCAGGCCATAGAGAATCAGGTGGATGTTGTCAGGAAGGTTGTAAACGCTTCTCTGACCCTCAAGGTTGCTATCATCACTGCGGTGGAGACAGAGACCTCTGCGATCCCCGCCACTCTTCTTGCAGCGGAGACCGAGAAAAGGGCAAATGAACTTGAGAACCGTTACGGCCCACTCATAGTGGAAGGTCCTCTTTCGTTTGATCTGGCTACGGTACCTGACGCTGCTGCAGAAAAACATTACGAAGGACGGATCAGGGGTGACGCTAATTGCCTTGTGGCTACAGATATCAATACAGCCAATGTGATTTACAAAATGTTGTCAAAGACCATGGGCAGCCTCGGCCTTATCGTAGACGACGGTGCCATAATAACTGCCGGTCCCGGCACTATTCCTATCGTGCTTACCTCTCGAGGAGACACTGCGCAGACAAAGTTCAACTCAATTCTTCTGGCGCTTGCTTATACATCCAAAAAGACGGTCATCCACTAGGCCGTCCGAAGTGGAGGGTATCTGTCGGTAGCTTCGGTGTATTCGAGTTATTTGTTTGAAAACAATGAGGTGTAAGATCCGTTAAAATCGTTGAATTGCCACCCCTTGACAGCCGATCACACCTCAGTTATTTTTACGCTGTTCAGGCATCGTATTTTACCACTGGACAGGAGCAACTTTATGAGCCGCATTAGGCTTAACGAACTGGACGCTTCCTTCAAATATCGCGTAGCCGAACAGCCCGGAGGAGAGGGTATTAAGGCTTGTTATGCCTGTAAAGCCTGTACTGCGGCATGCCCAATTGAGGCGGTGGACCGGCGCTACGACCCAAGGAAGATTATAAGAATGGCACTGCTGGGAATGAAGAAAGAGGTTCTTGAGAGTGATTTGATCTGGCTGTGTTCGTCTTGCTACGCGTGCCATGAGGTGTGTCCTCAGAATGTCCGGTTCACTGACGTTATGTTTGCCATTAAGAACCTGGCTGTTGCCGAAGCCTGCATCCCTCCCGGGCTTACCGCGCAGAGGACCCTTTTGAAGGATCGGGGCCGTCTGCTCGAGGTAGGTGATTTTGAAAACGAGAAACGTGAAAAAATAGGCCTACCCAGAATCGTGGAACATTCAGAGGATTACGGCATACTCCTGTGACTGGAAGCGTGGTAGAGAAGTTGTTTGAATCCGCTTTTATTTCAATGAGTAGTAATTACGAGCCATCTGGAGCAAAATGAGATGTCGGGTCACGAGAGTGCGAACAGCGTAAATTTGGCACATGTGAACTATTCTAAGACGTCTTGATATCTCCGTGATCTTTAAGTGGCCCTGTTGATTAAAAGGCAGCCCTATGGAAGTCCTCTTGTATCTAGGATGTACGGTTCCGGTTCGAAATCTCAACTATGAACTGTCGGCAAGGCTGACGGCAAGTGCTCTGGGCATTACATTCCGTGACTTAAACTCTTTCGGATGCTGCGGTTTTCCGTTGAAATCCCTGAATTCAGAGGACACTCTTGTGATTGCTGCCCGCAACCTGGCCCTAGCCGAAAGGGAGGGTATGGAAATATGTGCTCTGTGTAACGCCTGCACTGGGACTCTGACTGAGGCCGCACACCTCCTCGAGAGCCGGCCTGAGCTGAAGGAACAGGTAAATAAGCGTCTCAAGTCAGTGGATTTGAGATACGAAGGGCCTGTGAGAGTACGCCATTATATGAGGCTCCTGTGGGAAGAAATCGGAGTGGATGGGATCAGGAGTGCAATTACCAGGCCTCTCTCAGGAGCGACTCTAGCCCCGCATTACGGATGCCATTACCTGAAACCGTCCGAGCTTACGGTAGGCTTCGACTCGCCCGAGTTGCCCAGGACTCTGTCTGAACTGATTTCAGCAACGGGTGCACAGGTCGTGGACTATCCTTCTCTTAAAGACTGCTGCGGAGGTGGAGTGCTCGGATTTTCAGAGGAAACCGCCAATGCTCTGGCAGAGAAAAAACTGGGAGATGTAGCACGTTCGGGTGCACAAGCCCTGGTCCTGGTGTGTCCTTTCTGTAACGTCATGTATGAGGGGCAACAGAAAAAGATTGTCAAGAAGGCTGGTCTTGACCTTAAGGTGCCTGTGGTTTACTATCCGCAAGTCTTAGGTCTAGCCCTCGGCCTATCTTCAGATGAATTGGGATTTAAACTGAATCGTGTGAAACCCACACAACTTCTTCAGACTATCGAAGGTTAGACCGGATACGAAATTGCACCGAGGCACAGGACTTTTGTAACCGTGTCACGGTTTTCAGGAGGTTGATATGGAATTTGAAGGTTATGTGTTCCCTGATGATCTGAAGTATGAACAGAACCATTTTTGGGCAAGGACTGAGGGCGATCTTGTTGTCACGGGCGCCACTGAGTTTATAGCCAAGCAGGCCGGGGAAATCACCTTTGTTGATCTACCAGAGGAAAATGTCGGGCTGACTCAGGGCAAACCCTATGGTTCCATCGAGTCGGGCAAGTGGGTTGGAAGAATTTATGCCGTAGTCTCCGGAGAGGTGGCAGAAGTCAACCAGGCCCTGGAAGATGAACCGGAAAAAATTAACGAGGCCCCGTACGGTGATGGCTGGATTTGCAAGATACGGCCCAGTAACCTGGATGCGGATCTGGCGGCTCTCATGTCTCCTGATGAGTCCTTCAACAAGTTTATAATGGGAGAAATCGAGAAGGTAGAAGCTCAGAAAAAATGATCCCATTCCGCATTTTGCTACCAGATTTATGGGGGGACTCTTCAATGAGAGTCGCCCCGACTTTCCTCGACTAGTTACATGATTAGATTGTCTGACCAAACCTTCAAAACTCACAGTATTAATACCACTGTGATAAAAATCAGGTAGACCGCATCAGGGGCTGTTTGCATTTGTGTCATTTCCGTTGACGCTAAACTCCTTTCCTGATAGGGGTCACTTCACGATCAGATGAGGACGTTTTCCATCTTCCGTCCAAGGAAGGAGCTTTTTCATGGAAACCATGAACTTGCTGGACATAACCATTAAGTACTTTAACGTAATCGTGTTTGTCCTGTTCGTGATTTTCGGTATGATTTCCTTGTTCGCCTCTTGGATTGCCTGGCGTGAAATCCATCGTAAGAATAATATAATTCGGAGCGTTTTAGCAGCCTATAACATTGCTGAAGATACACTGGAAAAGGGGCGTACATCGGAGGGAGACCTGCAGCTTGACCCGGCCATAGTTGAAACTGTTTTTAACAGCCTGCAAGAGATCCTCAATGCGATTTACGGAGAGGTCACGGGCAAACCTATTCCGGCACGAGATGAACGTACTCACGGCTCTATCAAGGTTTTGCCAGGAATAGCCAAGAGAAAGATCCGGAAAAGGAAGGACAACGCAGAAGCCCTTAATATGGAGACCGCGGTTCCGGGCTTTATTCCTCAAGAAGGACAGCATCGCCAACATATTTACCATCCATGACGTACCGGTTCTGACCAAACTCGGATTGAAAATTCATTCGTTCCTCATTCATTTGAATCCGTTCTTTCAGTCACTTTAGTGATATAATAAATTTTTTAGCGATGTTTTTTCACGGAATATTGTTTATAAGCGGCGAATAGGTATTATAGGGACTCGTGTATTCCAGAAGAATCAGATTGGGGGAACAGTATATGCAAACCGGAACCGAAACTGTTAAGCGTGGGCACGCCCAGATGCTTAAAGGCGGAGTGATAATGGATGTGGTAACTCCGGAACATGCACGGATAGCAGAGGACGCGGGAGCTTGTGCAGTTATGGCTCTGGAGAGAGTACCCGCGGATATTCGAGCCGACGGTGGTGTGGCCAGAATGAGTGATCCGGGGCTTATCCTGGAGATAATGAATGTTGTGACTATTCCGGTGATGGCAAAATGTCGTATAGGGCATTTTGTGGAGGCCCAAATACTCGAGGCCATAGGTGTGGACTATATAGATGAGAGTGAAGTTCTGACACCGGCGGACGAGCAGCATCACATCGATAAGTGGCCGTTCAAAGTTCCCTTCGTCTGTGGATGCCGAAACCTCGGCGAAGCCCTGAGGAGAATCGGGGAAGGGGCAGCAATGATCCGCACCAAAGGTGAAGCTGGGACAGGTGACGTGGTAGAAGCTGTTCGGCATGCGCGAGCGGTGATTGGAGAAATCAGGCGCCTGTCTATAATGAACCCGGATGAGCTGCCTGCTTATGCAAAGGATATCGGTGCGCCTTTGGAACTTGTTAAGGAAACTGCAGAAAAGGGTCGACTGCCTGTGGTCAATTTCGCTGCAGGCGGAATCGCAACCCCGGCCGATGCTGCCATGATGATGCAGTTGGGAGTGGATGGGGTATTCGTGGGATCAGGTATATTCAAGAGTGGCAATCCGGCGCTCAGAGCTAAAGCTATAGTTGAGGCCGTAACCCATTACAATGATCCGAAAATACTTGCAGAGGTAAGTAAAGGGTTGGGAGAGCCTATGGTGGGTATCGGTGTTAGTGAATTGCCGGAAAACGCCCGCCTTGCGGTACGAGGCTGGTAGAGCAGCCATGAAGATTGGGGTTCTGGCCCTTCAGGGAGATTTTCAGGAACACTGCTCAGTGCTCCAAGAACTCGGGGTTGAACCGCGTGAGGTAAGGCTCCCGGCTCAGCTTCGAGGGCTTTCAGGGTTGATCATTCCGGGCGGAGAGAGCACTACCCTTGGTAAGCTTGCGACCACATACGGCCTTTTGGATCCTTTACGAGTGGTTTCCAGGAGTATTCCCGTATGGGGAACCTGCGCAGGCCTTGTGTTCATGGCCAAGAACGTGGGAATTGACCAGTCTGTTCTCGGCATAATGGACATGGTTGTCCAAAGGAATGCTTTCGGCCGCCAAGTGGACAGCTTTGAAGAAGATCTTGAAATCAAAGGTATCGAAGGTGGCCCTTTCCACGGAATATTCATCCGCGCACCTGTCATTACTGAAATAGGTCAAGGAGTGAATGTGCTCTGCCGCCTTGGAGACGGCAGGATAGTGGCTGTCCGCCAGGACCGCCTCCTTGCGACATCATTTCATCCCGAACTCACCGGCGACTATCGTCTTCACAAGTATTTCTTGCAGCTTGCGGATGCTGATGAACAAATACAAGGCAGTCCTGGAATATGACGGCACAGCCTACCACGGCTGGCAGTTACAGAAGGGAGTTCCTACCGTCCAGGGGACGATGGAACAGGCTTTGGAACGCATCCTGGGACGCCCTACACGAGTGCATGGGGCGGGTCGTACTGACTCAGGGGTTCATGCTGCGGGCCAGGTGGCTCATTTTCTCTCTGACTGGCAACATTCGGCACTAAAGCTAAGGAACGGATGTAATTCCCTTTTGCCTCCCGATATAACAGTAGTGAGCATACAACTGGCAGACCAGGATTTTCATGCGAGGCATTCAGCCCATTCCAAGAACTATTCATATAGCATTTTGAACCGGCCACTCCGGTCTTCTTTGCACCGTCTTTATTCGTGGCACCTTCCTCAACTGCTTGATAGAGCGAATATGGAAGAGGCCTCGGGACACTTGACGGGCATCCATGACTTTGCGGCATTTGGATCTCCCACGGATGGCACGTTGTCCACGGTGAGAGAAATGTTTCAAGCGGGATGGACAATCGGTCCGGACGAGGGCATGTTGCAATTCACTATTTGCGGGACCGGATTCTTGAGGTATATGGTCCGGTCATTCGTGGGCACTCTGGTCCTCGTAGGGAGAAATAAAATCAGCCCCACCCAGTTCCTGTCCATATTGATGTCATGCGATCGCTCAAGGTCCGGGCCGACAGCCCCACCGCACGGCCTATGCCTCCAGTCCGTAGTGTATGAAAACAGGAGAGATGAATAATACCACTTCTGAGTTGTAATCCGCCCTGCCTTGTGACCCGGAAGGTCTTGCCTATCCTCGAATGAAACACTTGCCGCACGCAATCTTCTCCCAAAAGTATGCCTTACATCGTGAATCCTCACCTGTGGAAGACCTGCCTGGGTGCGTGCTATCTTCCAGACTGTGTTATTAACCGATTTGCGTTCTCTACCACGATAGGAAAAACCATTGCGTTTCGCAACAGCCTTCTGGCCTAAACCGCCAAGGAACACCGGCGAAACGCCAGCCATGCTTTCATGAGGACGATTCCGAAAGAAACAGCCTCTTCAAATTCCTGATTACGTACAGGAGATGCTCCTTCATGGCCGTCTCCGCTGCATCCGGATCACCCGACTCCACAGCGAGGAAGATTTTCTGGTGATGACGGAGAATCGCCTCCTGGGCCTCGCGCGTGACAAATTGCTCTTCCCGGTGCACGCGAATAGAGAATTGGAGCAGTTCGTAGATATTGTCCATCAGGTGTAGGTAGATCGTGTTGTGGGTGGCTGCGGCAATCTGCGTATGGAACTTGAGATCAACCTCATAAGTGTTGACAGCCAAATTGCCCTATCGTACGGTCAAATATTCATACCAATTGATGACTAAGAGGTCTACATCCCATGCAGCGGCCATTCCTCCTGCGTCTTGTCGAACTGGTCGGCAAGGAAAAGGTTCTCGCATCAGAACCCGAACTCCTCTGCTATTCCTA
>CAIXMD010000240.1 GCA_903920415.1 uncultured Desulfomonile sp. | reverse complement strand
TCCTTGATCTTCTTGGGCAACTCAATGAACTTTTCAACAAAACGATCATCATGGTGACGCACGATCCCCGAGCTGCCCGAAGATCGAAAAGAATCCTTTACCTTGACAAAGGGGTGCTTGCCGACTCGCTCAAAGACGAATTCTGATGTGTGCTCGTTGCCAAGATTTCTGTCCGAATGACACAATATCGTTCTCGGGCAACACCCCTATGAGCTTCTTTCCGGATCCTTGTGAGACTCGCGGCGCAGGAAATCATCCAGCCGGATCACCTTTTCATCAACTGAGGTGGGAACATCAGGATCGTCTTTTTGTTCTACGGACTCCACAAATCGCTTCAAATTAGGATCCCTCGCGATTGCTTCATTTATTTTGCGGTCCAGCTCAATGGATTTCTGTTTGAGGATATCCACGGGCAATTCCATGCCGGTGATTCTGTTTACAATGGATACCATTTTCGCAACAAGGCGTGGATTCTTGTGAAGATAGGCAGGAGCGTGAGCCCACAGGCCGACGGCCTCGATACCGGATTGGCGGCAGGCCTCCAACAAGTAAGTGTGTATACTCACAGGACCGCAGTAATCTGCGGCGCGAATCCCGGAATCAAGACGGCACATTTCCGCTACGAGCGTAGGTGAAGAAGCTACCACACTCACAACAGAGGGTTCGGAATGGGACACGGTGTCCTGGACACCTCCCAGGGTAAAGACTTTCTTGACGCCCAGTCGATGCAAGACATTCAACAATACATCGCAGTAAGCAGGCCAGCCGAAGTGGGGTTCTCTGCCTAAAAAGATAATGATGTCTTGGTCCCCTTCAGGGTTGCTCCGGAAACCCACGTCCGTGACCATGGGCTCCATGTCGTATATGATGCCATCCTCTATACGGGCTACGGGACGATCGAGAGTGTAGTTGGCGAAAGGTTCATCGCTGATTGATGCAAACACCCGAGGCTCCAGAACCTTGACCAGATACTCGATCGTGTCACTCGATACGTTTCCCGCGTTGGACCAGCCGAAAAAACCTGCCAACACTACAGGCTCCCTCAGTTCCGGGACCTGACGCCATTTTACCAGCGGATGTCGTGAGTAATCTTCAGTCATTTTGTCTCGACACGATTCATATAAATTATCTTAATTCTCCGAATGCCCCAAGTCAAAGATCGAGAGTCCCGTGAGAGAAAGTTCTGCTCGTTTATAGCGATTGCCAAATTCCATCTGTCATTATGCGTGCAGCAAAGAATCTCTCTTGTGATTCAGTACTCTTCCAGATCCAGGGTAACATATTCATATCCCAGGAGCTTAAGGCCCTTCGAGATACGCTGACGAAGCTCATGCCGACCCAAAACGAGAGAGATGCCTGCACTGTCCGTTACGATGCGGGCCATTGGGTAATGGTGGCGCAGCCGGACAAAGACGAGACCGCATTCCTTAAGAAATAATTCACCTCGGCGTATTATTTCCAGGGCTTCCAACGTAATGGGGGTTCCTGACGGAATACGAGTAGCCAGACAGGGCTGAGCACTTTTCTCTGATAGTTCATGATAACCGGCCGATTGAAGAAGGTCCCGGACATCTTGCTTGCCAATGCCTGCCTCGGCAAGAGGGGTCATTATGTGCAGTTCGGTCACGGCGCGCATCCCCGGGCGGTCAGCCGGATCATCGTCGGACTGGGAGCCGTCGAATATGACGGCTCCTCCGGAGCGCTTCGCCAGGTCTTTCAGCATGCCGTACCGGTTGCGTTTGCAAACATAGCACCGGTTATTGGAATTATTCGTAAATGCAGGGTCATCCAGTTCACCCGAAGGAATGACCAGGTGCTCAACACCGAGGGCACGTGCAAATTCCCGGGCACAGTGCTCTTCTTGGGGCGCCGAAGTGGGCGATGTGGCCGTTACAGCCGTGACATCGGCCGGTCCGAGCGCCTGAACGGTTTCCCAGAGAAGCAGACTGGAATCTACGCCGCCGGAAAAACCGATGATTACTCGGCCGGAATCCTCCTGTTCAGCGGCTTCACGGATAATCTGTCTGAGCCGACGCTCCTTGTCGGCCGGAATCGGTGATTGGTCGTTCATTTCTCTACCCTTGGATACAATCCTCTATCCATCCTCCGCCGACAACGCGGTCTTCCGAGTAAAGGACCGCGGCTTGACCAGGAGCCACTCCTGACTGGTAGTCCTCAAAGATAAGGCTGAGCCTGTCCCCTGATGCTTCCTCTACAGTGCAGTGGGCCGGCTTTGCTGTAGATCGCACCTTGACTTCAAACTGTTCGCCTATGGAAATCTTATCCGGCCTTAGACGATTGAAATTCTGGATTATCAGCGTGGAGACAAGTGTTTGCTCTCTGGTTCCCACCACGACCGTGTCGGTGGTCGAGTCTATGCGGAGAACGTAAAGAGGTTCCTTGGCGCTGATGCCCAGGCCTCTGCGCTGTCCCACCGTGTAGCCAATAATCCCCTGATGCTTTCCGAGGGGGCGACCGTGGGCATCCACTATGAAACCCGGTCTCGGCATCACGCCTTCATTGAGAAGGAATTCTCTATAATTGCCGTCAGGAACAAAACAAAGCTCTTGAGACTCATCCGATTCCCACAAGCAAATGCCTTCCTGTCTGAGCAAACGGCGCGTCTGGTCCTTGGTGTATTCTCCCAGTGGAAACAGTGTTCTTCCGAGTATTTCCCGTGTCAGGAGGGAGAGAAAATAAGATTGGTCCTTGGCTGGGTCTTTCCCTTTCATCAGTATCGGCATGTCCGTATCCGGTTGTATGCGGGCATAATGACCTGTGGCAAGTTTTTGGTATCCAAGGGAGCGCGCCTGGTCGAAGAGGAGGGTCATCTTTATATGACGATTGCATATCAGACAAGGAGAGGGGGTACGGCCCCTCGCATACGCTGACACAAAAGGCTTTATCACGGTGTCCCGGAACTCCGAGGACAAGTCCACCCGATGAATGGAAATGCCTGCCAGTCGTGCGGCCTCCTGGGCTGAAACCCATGATGCTTGGGACCGTGTGTGCAGGTTCATGTGCAGACCCACCACATCGTGGCCATCTTTCCTCAGGAGCAGGGCTGCGGCAGTGCTGTCCATGCCTCCGCTCATGGCCACGGCTATTCGCATTTGTCAGGTTCCTTTTCAAGGTGAAATAGTGTGACTGCACATACACGGTTCAACGGTCCGGAAATGGCTGGTAGTGGGGGTTCGGGTGCAGCGGCATGCGAGGGAGAACCGGCTGCTCTATGCTATTCTGAGAAGATTGGCTTTCGGCTGTCGTCGACCCAGGATTTGGTTGACCTCCTGTCCTTCCCAAACCAGTGGGACCTGCAACAGGGGCTGGAGGCCTGTAACCGGCCCCTGGCGGGCTGCTCCAGTTAGATTGCTGTGATGCCTGTGGAGGAGACGAGGAACTTCCCCGGTCGGCTCTGGATTCAGAGGGAAACAAGTTTCTCCCATCCATCGGGTTCAGCGGCACGGTCGATCCCTGAGGTTCCATCGGCATAGCACCCGGCTGGAGTTGGGAAGAATAAGGCCCTGAATAAGGGCTTTGGGCGCTGAAGGGAAAGTACGCATCCGGAAATGATACTCCCCGATATGCGGCCAAGGTCTCCGGAGTGTCCAGAGGGGACAATACTAAGGTCAGGCCTGCGAATGGCGTGTAGACTGGTTCCCTGGAAACCTTCGGAGCAAACCCATCTGCCGGGTTCCCGGTAAAAGTGAGCATATCTTTGAACGATATGTCCGGAGGGATAGGAAAATCTTTCTGTGGCCTATTCTCCAAAATACCCTTCATAAAGTAGCCCCAAATCGGGAGTGCGGCCCGACCGCCTTCCTCTCTTTTCCCTACGGGGCGTTTTTCGTCGAATCCCACCCATACCCCGGCGGTGTAGTCAGGGTTGAAACCGATGAACCAAGCGTCCTCAGAGTTGTTGGTAGTCCCGGTTTTCCCCGCAAGGTCCCGTCGTTTGAGATATTGGCTGACGCGGGAGCCTGTTCCTTGCCTGACTCCTCCCTGGAGAAGCGATGTCATGATGTACGCGGTTTGGGGTGACATGACCGCCCTCACCCGGCTCGCAGAGGATTCCGTTGGCTCCTCAATCCCTTTTTTTCGATTGGGATCATTCGGCTGCTTCTTTTGTTCCCGGGCTCCAGAATCTCCTAATTCCTTGACCGAGGGCTCTTCTTCGTCATCATTGTTTCGGCCGGCGAACATGGTTTGCGAAACCTGGTCCTTGAACTCTTCCCTTGGCCTGGGGTGAGGAAT
>CAIXMD010000239.1 GCA_903920415.1 uncultured Desulfomonile sp. | reverse complement strand
GCACGCAGCAAATTCCTATTGAGAAAAAACTCACTGTCTTCGGACAGGATTTTCGGAATGGAGGCGAACATATCCGTCAACGCTGGGAATCGGCGGCTCAGAAAACATATGAATCCGTTTCGGTCAAGTCCGTGACAAGCCAACAAGTCAAATTTAAGTATTCCGTAAGTGAGCACGGCGTAGAGTGGGGGTCGGTCATACACCTGCTTCTCGAAACATCCATGTTGCATCCGCAGGCAGACTTGGAGTGGCTCGCAGAGGCGTCACTATCAGACATGGGTATAGATATTGGATTGGCAAAGGAAGCTATACAGACGGTTCACGCTGTCACCGGTTCGGACATCTGGATGCGAGCTGGAGATTCGGAACATCATATGGTGGAAGTACCTTTTCAGGTGGCTGTTGACGGTGGAGTTGAAACCGGGGCCAAGAGGCAAATCATGAGAGGAATAATCGATTTAGCATTCAAAGAGCCGGCAGGATGGGTTATCGTTGATTATAAGAGCGATCGCGTGCCTGAATCCAGGCTAAAAGATCTTGTTGAACAGTACGGTCCACAGGTCCGTGCGTATGCTTCCGCTTGGGTCCAGTTGACCGGTCAAAAGGTGTCCGAGGCCGGACTCTACTTTACCCATTTACAGAGATACATTCAAATAGATTGATGAATCATATCAAGCTTACTCCTGTAGAGCCCACCGCCTCTCCTCGAATGAACACTGGTCTCCACTTTACAAGCTGTAAGAAATGCTGACATAGAAAAATAGTCCTTAGACAAAGGCTCTTATCTGCCGCTAGGGAATGTTGTTTGTTTTGAAGTAATTAGTCCTTCAGGTGGCCATCCTGCTAATGGCACGGTGATTGCAATTTCTCTTTCTACTATTGCTTTAGAGCATAAGTCTAATGATTTACCCTTTCAAGATATTAATTGCCGATCGAAACCGCCATGTACGAGAGTTTCTCCGTCGTGAATTCAGAGAGGCAGGTTACCGCGTTCAGGCGGCGAAAGATGGCAGGGAAATCTTGCTGATGATTGATGTAAGCGAGCCCCCGGATCTCCTCATACTTGATCTTGAAATTCCCCTTGTAGACGGATTGGAAATTCTTGACTTGCTCCATGGAAGAATGCCCCCGCTGCCGGTAGTGGTGCATGCTTTTCTCTCCGAACACGTAAACCAACCTGCCCTGGAAAAGGCGTCAGCCCTTGTCGAGAAAAAGGGGGATCCGGACTGCTTAAAGAGAGCTGTTAGAGAAGTGCTCCAAAGCAACTATCCGGAAAGGTTTGCTAGTGCGGCTGGGGCATAGTGTTGCGAGGGCGCAGCATGCAGCTTTCAATTCGGCCGGTGCGAAGATCTCATCTTTCATCACAGTTTGAATCGATTATCGAGGTGCAGGAGTTAACGGCGCGACTGCAAAATGAATGAGACCTTGATGAACAAGAGACAGAAAGCCTCAACAATGTGAACCGTGAGTATATTCCCCGAAAACTCCTCTCAACACTCCGCAGATTTCACCCAGGGTAACTCTTTTTCTTACCGCGTCGACGATAGGCGGCATAAGGTTATCGGTTCCTGAAGCACATTTTTTGAGTTCCGCGAGAGCCTTATCCACAGTGTGAGAATCTCTCTCGGCACGCAATTTTTTGAGTCGAGACATTTGAGTTTCCCTAACGGTAGGATCGACCCTGAGCAGATTCGTAAGAGGTGTTCTCTCAGTCTGAAAGCGGTTAACACCAACAATAATCTGTTCGTTAGCTTCCACGGCCTTTTGAAACCGGTAAGCCGAATCCTGTATCTCATCTTCTATGTAGCCGCATTCCACCGCCTTTACCGCACCGCCCATTTCGTCTATTTTTTTTATGTATTCTAAGGCTCGCCGCTCTATCTCGTCGGTAAGCGCCTCAATGTAATAAGAGCCGGCCAGCGGGTCGACAGTATCGGCAGCCCCCGTCTCGCATGCTATGATCTGCTGAGTGCGGAGAGCGATCTGAACAGACTCTTGACTAGGCAGTGCAAAGGCCTCGTCTCTAGAGTTTGTGTGAAGAGACTGGGTTCCGCCCAAGACCGCGGAGAGGGCCTGGAAAGCTACCCTTACGACATTGTTGTCGGGTTGCGGCGCAGTCAGAGTGCAGCCGGCCGTCTGTGTGTGGAATCTAAGCATCATGGCTCGAGGATTGGTGCAACCGAATCGTTCCTTCATTATCCTAGCCCACATCCGCCGTGCAGCCCTGAATTTGGCTATCTCTTCCAGGAAATCCTGATGGGAGTTGAAAAAAAAGCTGAGTCTTTCCCCGAAGTCGTTCACATCCAAACCGGTATCGATAGCGGCCTGAACATAGGCTATGCCGTTAGCAAGTGTGAACGCGACTTCTTGCACTGCGGTTGAACCCGCTTCACGAATGTGATATCCGCTTATGCTGATAGTGTTCCATAAAGGAACGTGCTGGTTGCAGAATGCAAAAATGTCCGTAATGACTCTCATGGAGGGCTGAGGAGGAAAGATGTAAGTCCCTCTAGCCGGATACTCCTTAAGTATGTCATTCTGAATAGTTCCCCTAAGTTTCGAGACATCCGCTCCCTGTTCTTCGGCGACTCCTATATACATTGCCAGGAGAATCGCTGCGGGAGAATTTATGGTCATGGATGTGCTTACGGATGAGAGGTCAATGCCGCTGAAAAGCATTCCGAGATCTTCGATACTATCAATGGCAACTCCCACTTTACCGACCTCACCGGCGGCCAACTCATGATCGGAGTCGTAACCTATCTGGGTCGGCAAGTCGAACGCGACCGAAAGCCCAGTCTGTCCTTGCTCGATCAAGTACTTGAATCGTCTGTTGGTCTCTTCAGCACTCCCGAAGCCGGCATACTGCCTCATGGTCCAGAAACGGCCACGATACATCGTGGGCTGAACACCTCGCGTGAAAGGATACGAACCGGGAATTCCCAAGTCCGTCTCGAGGTCAAATTCTTCCGCGTCCCAGGGCCAATAGACCCTCTTGATGGGTAGCTCTGATACTGTCGTGAACTCAGATCGTCGTTCAGGTCGTTTCGTAATCTGTTGCTGAATC
>CAIXMD010000238.1 GCA_903920415.1 uncultured Desulfomonile sp. | reverse complement strand
GCTCTCAACAAAATTTGAATTGTGGGGGATTGGCAGCGGAGCAACTAGGGTAGACCAGTGTAAGCTCGGTTCCGCACTCCCCGAAGAATTTCATGCCCGCTGGGTTCTCAAATTGGCATTTCCGACATTTCATGATTTCCCTCGCCGGAATGTTAAGAAAAGGTCGTATGCACAAGTCTTAATCTGTGAAGATAAACAACGTGATGGAATGAATTATGATTGTCACTGAAGCCGGATAGGTCAAGTTTACTCTAAGGGGCGGCTGCCGGCTTGTCAAACGCTAAAACTGGAAGAAGTGTTTCCTATTATGTTGTCAGCAAATCGACAAAACCTTGACCTAGTGGTTCACTTGTGTAACACTTGTTTAGGAGGTGTGATCATGCCGACCAGTAATCCGAGAATCAACATTGTATGCGAACAACGCCTGTATTATGAAATTTCCAATATTGCAAAAGCTGAGAGGACATCTCTCTCGGCAGTGGCTCTCTCACTGATCAGAGAAGCCCTGGAACTGCGGGAAGACCAGGCTTTGGCCTCTATCGCCGATAAACGGGCCAAGACTTTCGATCGGAGCAGCGCCCTGAAATTCGAACAGGTTTTTGATGAATGAGCTTTACAGTCCTGTTTCATCCCGACGCTGCACAAGATATCGCATCTCTTACATTCACCATGAAGGAACGCCTGAAAAAGGCTGTTGCGGAGCGGTTGATGATCGAACCGACACTCTATGGAAAGCCGCTTCGAGCAACCCTGAAAGGATATTGGAAGTTGCGGGTGGGCGATTATCGGGTTGTCTATTCCATTCATGGTTCCGACGTTGTGATCTATGCGGTTTGCCATCGGAAGCAAGTCTATCAGGTAGCATCCGGCAGATTGACTTCTTAAAGCTGTTTGAAAACGCTGGATCAAATCCAATGACATGGCTGAAATTAGCGGGTCATAGCATCCTCAAAAAGCCGTGCAACGTATTCAGCTCGACGTTCATAACCCCGAGAATCTCCTCAAGCCAGAGTCTCAAGTCACTCAAGCCGAACAGCCGATCCTAAGATTGATAATGAATCTTCTCAAGTTCCACAATATCCCATCGTTCAGAAGGATTGAATATGGCCCACCCAATAATCCATGCCCCTATTAATGGTCAATCTCTCGGAACATCTTCTCCTCTCTTGGCCAGGTAATGGGTTCACACTCCTCTTAAAATAACCTTAGGGCGTTGAAATATTAGTTCAGGAGACATCTTGGACAAGTATGGTGTCCCAGGATGACCACATTGATAGATTCAATCCAGTCCATTCCGCCAGGAAATCGCCTTGAGACCTCTAAAGGTAAAGGGCTGTTCAATGTTGGCGACGATCAGCCCGCCGTCCGCCGCCTCACCAGCCAACTCCTTCCACTTGAGAAGCGATTCGGCATGCCCCGGCAGTAGTGTAGCCGTCGTTTTGATCTCCACGGGGTACAAACGGCCGTTGCGGTCAATAATCAGGTCTACTTCCAGCCCGCTTTTGGATCGCCAATAATATAATTCAGGGCGTTCACCCCGATGACAAAAGGCCTTCACCCATTCAGAAACCACGAGGGTTTCAAAGAGAGGTCCAATCATCGGCCCCCGCCTTAATGGTTCTTCAGCATGTAGTCCCATCAAATAGCTGGCAATACCGGTGTCTAGAAAATAGACTTTAGGACTCTTGATCACTCGCTTGCCTAAGTTGTTGAAGTGGGGCGGTAAAAGAAAAAGTTGATAACTGGCCTCCAGGATGCTTATCCATTTCTTAATCGTGGGAACACTCATCCCCACGTCTCGGGCCAGGTTGGACATGTTCAGGATTTGCCCGGTCCGTGCGGCCATCAGCCGTAAAAATCGGTGAAAGGTATTCAGATCTCCAATGTTGACGATCTGTCGAACATCCCTTTCCAGATACGTCTGGATATAACCTGCCATCCAAAGCTGCCGATTGACCTCCGGATGCAAACGAATTTCTGGGTAGCCGCCCCTGAGAATCCAATCTTCCAACGGGATTAACGGGTGCTTTGGCTTGAGGTCGGCCTTCCTCGTGGGTTGGGAAAACAGGTTCTCAAGGATAGATTCCAAATCGGTGGGATTTGCTCCCGATTTATGGCTTTCTCCAAGGGAAAGGGGTAACAGGGATAAAACCGCAACCCGTCCGGACAGTGACTGGCTGACTCCCTGCATAAGGGAAAAGCTCTGGGAACCCGACAGAAGCCATTGACCGGGTCGGCGATCTTTATCAATGGCGGACTTTATAAAATGAAGCAATTCGGGAAGATATTGAATTTCATCCAGAATGACCGGTGGGGGGTTATCCGTCAAAAAGCCGCGCGGGTCCTCTTCGATCAGTCGGCGGAGGTCGGGATCTTCCAAGGAAATAAAACGATGCGTACAACCGAACCTTTCTTTTAAGAGGGTGGTCTTTCCCGACTGCCGAGGACCTGTTACCAGGATCGCCGGAAAAGTTTTCATGGCCGATCGAATTGTTTTTTCTAATGTTCTGGGAATCATGGGCTGGACCGTATCATGGCCATATTTAATGTTCAAGTTTAAATTGGCCGAATCAATTATGG
>CAIXMD010000237.1 GCA_903920415.1 uncultured Desulfomonile sp. | reverse complement strand
TGTTAACATCAGAGGAATAGTTACAGCGGATGTTTCGCTGGAATGGCTGTCGAACCTGGTACGTTCGATACAAGTGGGCCGCACTGGTTATTGTTTCATCATTTCCGATACCGGGACATTTGTCACTCACCACAACCCGGAATTTATAATGTCAGAGTCCATTTTCAGCCTCGCGGAGGAGCATCACAACCCCGCATTGCGCAATATCGGTCTGGCGATGATACGGGATGAATCGGGTTTCACTCCCATCGGTTCAATATTGTGGCCTGAGGACGCCTTCCTGGCCTATGCCCGTATTCCCTCTCCCGGATGGACGCTTGGATGGGTCTTTCCCAAAAGGGAGCTTCTTGCAAGAGTCAACAATCTTCACCGCACAACTGTTCTGTTGGCAGCAGGAGGACTGGTTCTTCTCATCGCGGTGAGCCTGCTAACGGCACGGTCGATTACCCAACCATTGATTCGTATGGCTGCGGCGACGGGCAAGGTGGCGCATGGTGACCTGGACATCGATCTTTCAGATATTCACAGAGAAGATGAGGTCGGGCAACTTGCCCGATCCTTCATGGGAATGGCGCGAGACCTGAAGAAACATATCAGAGACCTTACCAATGCCACAGCAGCAAAGCAGAGGATCGACAGCGAATTATCCATAGCGGCCGACATCCAACGGAGCATGCTGCCGTCGGTGTTCCCTGCGTTTCCAAGCCGCAAAGAGTTCGATATCTATGCGGTGATGCATCCGGCCAAGGAGGTCGGGGGAGACTTTTACGACTTTTTCCTGCTGGATGAAGACCATTTGTGCGTAGTGATCGGCGATGTTTCAGGAAAAGGTGTTCCGGCGGCACTCTTTATGTCGGTCACCAAGTACCTGATCCAGGCAGCCCTAGGCGCGGGCGAACTGCCCGGAGGGGTTTCGGCGAGGGTCAACCGTCACCTTGCCGTAAACAACGAATCGTGTATGTTCGTCACAGTTTTTCTCGGAATCCTGAACCTGAAAACCGGTGAGTTTCTTTACGCAAACGCGGGCCACAACCCGCCGTTACTTTGGGATTCGACCTGTACGCCGAGTTTCCTGGGTCCACCGGGAGGGCCTTTGTTAGGCATTATAGAAGACGCAACCTTTAAAATGGACCGGCTTACCTTTAGCCCAGGAACCGTTCTCTTGGCATATACAGACGGAGTCACGGAGGCATTTGATTCAGAGGGGAAGCTTTTCTCCGAGGAACGATTGATCGAGGTGATAACGTCTGTAGGGCAAAAAACCGTCAAGGAGATTACCGAAGTGCTGTTGGAAAAGATCGATTCATTCCGAAAGGGCGCTGCTCAATCGGATGACATCACCATCATGGCTTTACAGTTCGGGTCCCGACCCTCTCCAGATTAAAAAGCGAATCACTCCAAAGCACTTTCAAGGCTGTCGTGAATTTCGAGGACCCTGTAAACTTGTCGGTTTTATTGAAGGCTATGAAGGAGGACCATCCCAGTCGAGAAACTCCGCATCAAAGTTTCAGTCGTCATTATTATTTACCATATCCTGTCTAAACCGTGAGTACCGTGCGAGGGCACCCAAAGCTCGTGTGGCCCTCTCTGGGCTGGAAAGTACAGGCAGTCCCCTGTCCTGGACCTCCCTGATGAATAACTCCGACCGAGTATGGAAACTAGCTCCTACGACAGGCTTGCCAAACTCACGGGACAGACCGGCAACGGCAGCAGCTTGCCCTATAAAAAAATTATCTGCAATTGCAGAGGAATTTTCCGGTTTGTCCATTAGCGAATCAATTACCGACCTGATGACTCTCTTGTGCGGCATCAGAAGATAGACGAACAAAGCATCCACGCCCTTATCCGATAGCAAGATTCGCGGTAATTTCTCCAAATAATCATTATAATTTCGAGCAAAGGTCATGTCCACAGGATTTCGAACACTCGCGGTATGGGGAACCGTCTGGTCCAGCGCCTCCAATGTGTCAGGTGCGAACTCGGCCATTTCAAGGCCACACCGGTCCGCAGCATCAGCAGCAGCAGCGCCTGGACCTCCTGAGTGCGTCAATATGGCAAGCCCGTTTCCCTTTGTTATAGGCTGACTGCCAAGCACGTAACAAAAATCAAAAAGTTCCTCTATCGAACCAGCCCGAATTATGCCGCACTGTTCGAAAATTCCGTTGTAAAGGGGATCAGGACCTGCCAGTGCTCCGGTATGAGAGATCCCGGCACGGCTCCCGGCCTTTGATCCGCCCACATAATAGGCCACAATCGGCTTGGTTTTCGAGACCGTTCGGGCGATTCGAACAAATTCTTGCCCTCTCTTGATACCCTCTATGTAAAGGCCTATTACTTTTGTCCAGGGGCATTGGCCCAAGTATTCCACGCATTCGGCTAAATCGATCACGCCTTCGTTGCCGACGCTCATTCCCTGGCTGAATCCAAGACCGAATTTCTCCAATTGCACGAACATCTGAGTGACGAAGCTTCCGCTCTGGGAAGCCATACCAATAAAACCTGGAGCTGCCACATAGGGATAAAAAGTGGTATTGAGTTTATGCCGAGGATTTATCACTCCTATACAATTGGGGCCCAGAAAATGGATTCCGTATTTACGTGAAATTTCAACTATGCGATCCTGAAGTTGTTTTCCGTCAGACCCAATTTCCCCAAATCCTGCAGAGACCACTATTGCCCTGGTTATCCCGGCGTTGCCGCACTGCTCAAGCACTTCCGGTACCACCCTAGTGGGAAGAACCAGGATTGCCAGATCTACAGGTCCTGGGACATCTTGCACACGAGAATATGCCGGAAGTCCCATCACTACGCTTTCCGAAGGATGAACGGGATAAACCTGGCCCTGAAAACCCATGGCGAGAAGTTCGCCCAACTGGACACTTCCCATACCCATGGGGTTGTTCGAAGCTCCCCAGAAGGCCACACTCCTAGGATGCATAATCCGGTAGAGCGGGCTACTTTCATAACCTGTCATAAACGCAGACCTCCGAAAAATGATCACTATTTTGGGGCGGAAGATGCATCGCCTCTGTAAGAGCGGTCAGTCCGCCACGTGACATCGTTGTTATGTTATCATTGCTTGACCACCGTATGCTACCGATAAAGGAGGCAACTATTATCTCATGACTGACCCCTCGGCGTTTAAGAATTTTGACAGCCGGGCAATCAGTGATCCTAAACTGTCGGAAGACCTATTACTTAAAGTTCAAAAGCCCTGTCGTTACATAGGCAATGAACTGAACTCAATAACCAAGAATTTGAACAAGGTCAAACTTCGTATGGCCCTTGCTTTTCCGGACGTGTACGAGGTTGGCATGTCTCACTTGGGCCTTAAGATCCTCCATTACATAGTGAATTCCCAAGAAAATATGTATGCCGAGAGAGTATTCGCCCCGTGGCCCGACATGGAAAGTTTATTGAGGACTGAACAAAAACCTCTTGTAACCCTCGAGACCGGGACTCCTCTATCATGCCTGGATTTCTTGGGGTTTTCTTTGCAGTATGAACTCTGTGCGTCTAATGTCCTCCAGATGCTCGATCTAGGGGGGATACCCCTTCGCGCTGATGAACGAACACTGGACCACCCTATTGTAGTTGGAGGGGGCCCGGTTCCATTCAATCCTATCCCTTTGTCTCATTTTTTCGACGCGTTCGTGATCGGTGACGGGGAGGAGGTTATACTGGAACTCGCCAGGTCACAGATCAGGTGGAAAGAAGCCGGAGGCTCAAGAGAGGACCTTCTCCTTGAATGGAAACAACTGACAGGGGTGTTTGTGCCTTCCCTTCACAAAAACGGGGAAGTAGTTGTAAGACGCGTCTTGGCAGATCTTGACAAAGCCCCCTTTCCGTCACGTCTACTCGTACCTTTCTGCGAGACGGTGCATGACCGTATCGGTATGGAAATAGCTCGCGGATGCTCCCGCGGTTGCCGCTTCTGCCAAGCCGGAATGGTTTATCGACCGGTAAGGGAAAGAGAGGTGGATACAATTTTGGAGCTAGCGAGAAAGAGCCTTGAGGCAACCGGATGGGAAGAGGTCGCGTTACTTTCCCTGTCTTCCGGAGATTATACTTTGATAGGAGACCTGATCAAAACTATGGCAGAGGAACACGTCCCTGACAAGGTGGCTATCTCACTTCCGTCGCTCCGGACTGACACCTTTGATTCGGAGATGGCGGAACAGATCCGCAGGGTCCGCAAGACCGGCTTTACCTTGGCTCCAGAAGCCGGGACGGATAGGCTTCGAAGGATAATCAACAAAGGGAATACGGAGGAAGACCTTGAAAAGGCTGTAAAAACTGCCTTTAAACAGGGGTGGACCTCGATTAAGCTATATTTCATGCTAGGGTTACCTTTTGAGACGGATGATGATCTGAACGGGATCATAGGCCTGATACGTAAAGCTTCAAAATGGGCGGGAGGAGGGCGGATCACTGCATCAGTCTCAACGTTCGTCCCAAAATCGCATACTCCGTTTCAATGGGCAGGCCAGATTTCAATAGAGGAGACCAAACGGAGGCAGCACTACATTAGTCGCTACTTCCAAAAGGGAAACGTGCGAATCAAG
>CAIXMD010000236.1 GCA_903920415.1 uncultured Desulfomonile sp. | reverse complement strand
GGCGAATTGCTTGTCTCGTCCGATCGGATGGTTCGCTCGTATCTCAACAAGCCGGAAGAGACAGAGAGTTCATTTGTGGTAATCACCGGCCAATTGTATTATCGGACTGCTGATATTGTAAAACAAGATGAAGAAGGCTTTCTGTACTTTGTGGATCGTACCGTAGACACTATCAAGCATAAAGGTTACCGCATCTCCGCTTCGGAGATCGAAGCGGTGCTCCAGGAACATCCGGCAGTAATCGAGTCATGTGTTGTGGGTATACCGGATGCAAAGGTCGGGGAAAGAATTAAAGCATTTGTTGTCCTGAAGAAGGACATTAAAGGAATTACCGGTTACGAACTCACAAAATGGTGTCGTGATAAGCTCATCGCGTACAAAATACCTCAATACATAGAATTTCGCGACATGCTCCCCAAGTCAAAAGTGGGGAAGCTCCTCCGGAGAGAGATCAGAACCGAAGAGAAGAAAAGGTCGGAAACATAACATGCATTCCGACGCTGCTGGTTAAGATCCCTAATCCTATAAAATTCCTTCCAATAATACGATCTCCCCTTGACAGGGGTAATCTAAATGTTTTCTCTCGAGCCAAGAATCAGACCGAAAAAACACTTGAAATTATTACGGCTCCGGTCTAAGAGTCTCTTGCATAAAAACGTTATGGGACAATGGAGAAGATAACATGGGAATGAAGATTACCCTAGTAGCCACGTTGATGATCCTAGCCATGCTGTCTTTCACAGAAGGCCAACAGAGTTTGCCCCCACTCCCGTCACCAGGTCCGGTGCCCGTACCTCAGGGGGCGGGCTTGGGCTCGCCATACACCGGCTCTCCACAAGCATACGGCACTACAGTGCAGCCTCATGGGGGATACCAAGTACAGCCCGGACAGCCCGATTTGGGTACGGATTCCTCAGGATGGCCTAATTATCCGTATCCGCAGTATCATAATCCATATTACGAAGGCGTTTCCCCGAGAGATATGTTTTCAGGAACAGTAGATTGGTTTTTCGCCCTTCCTTCAACGGTGATGGACCGTTTTTCGGGCTTCATGGACCGAAACTTTTTCCCTCAGTCACCAGCGGCGCAAGGTTCTAAATCTCAGCCGGAATCTCAAGCGCCTACTGTGCCTCAAGCCAATCCTGGAACATCCCAATCTCTTCCACCGGCAGGCGCTTACCAGCCTGATCCCCGGTGACGGACCTATTTTCTGTTGGCAGCCAAGAGAGGGCAGGCCTAGATTTTCCATGAAGGAGTACGCCGAAACCAGAAAGCATATGGTTGAGCGACAACTTGCGGCACGTGGTATCAGAGATCGCCGCGTTTTGCGAGTGATGGAAGAAGTTCCGCGTCACCTATTTGTAGATAAGAATTCTCTGGGGGGAGCCTATGATGACAACCCTCTCCCTATAGGTTCCGGCCAGACCATAAGCCAGCCATACATGGTTGCCATCATGACGGAACTGCTGGAACTCAAGGGGCACGAGAAGGTCTTAGAAATAGGAACGGGTTCCGGTTACCAAACAGCTATCCTGGCCGGCCTCTGTCATTGGGTATTTACCATCGAGAGGATAAGGAGTCTGTCGCAAAGGGCGGAGATAACCCTATCCCAATTTGGATGCCAAAATATAACCTTTGTGGTTGGGGATGGGAGTGCGGGGTGGCCATCCGAAGCGCCATTCGACGGAATCATAGTAACAGCAGGCTCCCCCAAGATTCCGGAAATTCTTCTCGATCAGTTGATCGAAGGTGGTAGACTCATTATTCCTGTGGGCGACCGTTTTGCCCAGACACTTAATCGAGCTACAAAGATAGAGGGAGGAATAACAATCGAGCGCCACACGCCATGCCGATTTGTTGATCTTTTAGGAGAACACGGCTGGTCGAAAACTTGAACAAACTCTACGTAACTTTTAAATTCAAGTCGTTTCAGATACAAGTCACTTCGTCTCGGCTTGTCAAGTTGATCCCCCTATTGACTCTGGCGGCTTTTGCTTTCGGTTGCCCCCACGTTAACTCCGGGTTGCCCCCGCCGCTAAGATCTCCGTTGTTAGAGACCAACACTCCTGCTGAAGGCCTGTATCATACGGTGGCACGTAATGACGACCTCAATGCGATAGCAAAGGCCTACAATGTAGACCCGCAGCAATTGGCAGAAGTCAATAACCTGAAGCCACCCTACCTCGTAACTGAAAATACCAAGCTATTTATCCCGGGGGTATCTACAACGCGAAAAACAGATGTCAGCCGGATGCCTGCCACTTTGCCCACCAGAATTGAAGATTTTTCCGGACTTCTTGCCTGGCCGGTGGAAGGCAAAATTATATCGGAATTCGGTGTAAGGGGTGGCGTCCAGTATAACGGTATCTCAATTGAAGCGGCCGATGGCACGCCCGTCAGGTGTGCGGATGACGGTAGGGTAGGCCATGTGGGGTCGATTCCAGGATATGGAAATGTGATTCTTGTCGAGCACGCCAACCGAGTGGTCACTGTTTATGCCCATTTGAAGGAAATCAAAACCTCCACAGGCCTGACTGTAAAAAAGGGATCTGTAATAGGAACCGTCGGCAGTTCCGGGAGAGTAGAGACCCCCTGTCTCTATTTTGAGGTACGTTCACGTTCCAAGCCACGAAACCCTTTATTCTTTCTGGTCCGCAGAATGTAAAGAAACTATCAGAGAAACTGAAATCTTAGAATCCAATTCGGGTTATGAGAGTCGCTGTTTCAAATTCTTTATGTACTCGTGGCGGTTTTCGTGGTAAGAATTGTGAAAATCGAGACACTTTGAGCACGGCAACAAAGACGGCAATGAAATCATCGATGCAAGGATCACGGAGAGACCTTTCGAAATCATGGCCTGCAGATCTTGGAATAAGCTCTCCCTTTACCATCCCATCCGGGATAGTGACCACGGTTCCTGCTGTAATTGCACGCATTGCGAGGGATGTGCCCGAAATAGGATTTCTTATCACCAAGACCCTAAGCGTGGCTCCTCGTGAAGGCTATCGAGAGCCTGTCATCCACGAATACCATCCGGGCTGTTTCGTCAATGCCGTTGGTTTAGCCAATCCTGGGGCAACTAAGTTCATGGAAGCTATGAAGCCTCTGTTGCCTCTCCATAACGGCAAGCCTCTGTTCGTCTCCATAATGGGAAACGACCCGCAAGAGTTCCTGGAATGCGCTTACATACTTGACGCCATTGCAGACGCGTTCGAGCTGAATCTTTCATGTCCCCACGTGAGAGGGGCCGGCCAGACTGTAGGATCAGACCCGGAGACTGTAAGGTATATAATCGGGCTGTTGAAAGACCGTTTCCAGAAGCCGATAATTCCTAAGCTATCCCCTAATATCGGGGACATCTCGGCAATGGCTCGCTTGTGCAGAGATGCAGGTGCGGACGGTTTATCACTCATCAATACCGTTGGGCCTGGTGTTGCAGTGGATTCAGACGGTAATCCCATTCTCACCAATGTGGCTGGAGGGTTATCAGGCGCAGGTATCCTGCCGGTGGGATTGAAAGCGGTCAGAGAGGCGTCCGAAGCGGTTGGGTTGCCTATCATAGCCTCGGGTGGGATCGCCGGCCCACGAGATGTCCGTGCGTACAGGAAGGCAGGAGCCTCCCTTTTTGCAGTTGGATCTGCACTGGCAGGAATGACCACTCCCGAACTCATTAAGTTTTTTTCAAGATTTACGGTAAATGCTCTGGATGACAACAAAGATAACTCATCTAAACAATGCCTTTCTGCTTCTAAACTACGCACCACCTATTTCAAGACCACGGTCGTGAAAAATATCTCTGTTGGTACCAGTCTTTTCAAACTAGAGTTTATGGCTGGCCCGTCATGCAACCCTGGAAGTTTTTTCTTTGTCAGGTTGCCCGAGATGGGTGAGAAGCCTTTTTCCCCCATGAGCACGAAACCCCCAACGTTTCTTGTTCGGAGCATAGGGCCGTTTACACGCTGCTTGCAGGAACTAAAACCCGGTGATTCCATTTACCTGCGCGGACCTTACGGCAAGGGTTTCCCTCAACCGGAATCAGGAAGACCCCTGGTGCTGGTTTCGGGAGGTACTGGGGTGGCACCTATTATAATGGCCGCCAATCGTTGGACCAAATTCGTGGCAAAGTCATTTGCGGGTTTTTCCACGGGAGTGGGGCAGTCGTTTCGAGCTGACCTGGAAAAAATGACCCCGGGGGTTCGTGTCTTGATAGATCCCCCGGATCAAGTTGGAGAAGTAGTGAAAGCACTGGGGGAAGACCTATCTTTCGACCGGCAGACGTATAAGGATTGCCGGGTATTCATGTGTGGTCCGGCGCCTATGATGGAGGCTGCGTGTGAGGTCCTCCAAGGAATAGTTCCAGGAGAACGGATTTTCATGGCAAGAGAGGACATAATGCGCTGCGGAATTGGACTGTGCGGTAGTTGCGGCACCGGGAGCGGGCTCCGTTCTTGTGTGGACGGCCCCGTAATGCACCAGGAATAAGTTGATGATTTACAGGGTTTGACTGTTCCAGCGCCCAAGGTTATCCCGTCGTGTGGATTTGTATTGATCATTTCCAACGAATTTCAGAAAGTATTTCCCTTTGACAGCGGAGGTGATCTTGAATAGCAAGCAATTAAAGAAATTTGCTCGTGACTGCGGCGCGGACATAGTTGGTGTGGCAGATACGGAAATGCTGGACGGCATCCAAACTGAGCCAAAGGATCTATTGAAAGGGTACCGTAGGGCTGTCAGCATAGGAGTGAGACTGGCCGATGGAGTAATAGATCCGATCATCCACGATCCCACTCCCCTGTACCAGCAACATTACCTGAAGGTCAACGCGCTGCTTGATGACATTGCATTAAGAATTTCACAATACCTCCAGGCGTCGGGGGCCAAGGCACTCCCCATTCCCGCTTCCCAGCTTCTAGACAAGACCGAGTGGACCTCTTACCTATCCCACAAGGCCATCGCAATTGCCGCGGGTATCGGGTGGCAAGGGAAAAGCCTACTCGTAGTAAATCCTGACTTTGGTCCAAGGGTCAGACTTGTTACTGTGCTGACAGATCATCTGGATCTGGAACCGGACAAACCGTTAAGAAACAGATGCGGAAAATGCTCATTCTGCACGGATGCCTGCCCAGCACAAGCGATAAAGAATGTAAATACAAAGAGCCACTATAGGGATCGTAACGAGGCACTCCACTTTGAACGTTGCGTAACAAGGGTTACTCAGAATCCTGAACGCCTGCCGTTTATAGAAAGCCCAATTTGTGGAGTCTGCATCAGAGCGTGCCCCTGGGGCCGGAGAAAAGGTCCCAGAAAGGCAACAAAAGTGATTCGGGATACATAATTTGACCTAACTTCCCTGAAACGGGCTTACAAACGGCTGAAACGGAGGATATATGGAGTCAAGATCCGAATCTCGAAATCTATCCTGGGAATTAATTGATAGTCGCGAGGACCGTTCTTACAATCTATTTTCTGTCTCCATAAATAGGAACAAGTCACCGAGGACCGGGAAAATTCACGAATTCCAAGTCCTGAAATCTCCGGACTGGGTAGCAGTTGTCTCGTTAACTCCTCAGAACGAAATGATATTAGTTCGGCAATACCGTCATGGAACCTCCGAACTCTCGTTGGAACCCCCGGGAGGGCTGGTTAAGGACGGCCAGACTCCTGAACAGAGCGGTCGAGAGGAGCTTGAAGAGGAGACCGGATACCGAGCAGAGTCACTGGAACTCCTCGGTTGGATGCATCCGATGCCGGCACTCTTCTCCAACCGGTTTTACGTTTATCTGGCAAGAAACGCCACCCCCACCGGCAGGCTCAATCCGGATGACACTGAAGAGGTAGAAACAGTCCTTGCTCCTGTGCAGCAGGTAAGAGAATATATTAGATTGGGCAGCATAAGGTGCGGAGTGATGATCGCTGCACTTCATTTATTTTTTGACCACGAAGACAACCAGATTCGAACAAGTCTTTAAAATATCTGCTGTTATACATAGTGGCAGCAACGATATTATTTCAAACAGGAAGATGGAGGAAAACAATGGATGTAAAAGTTTTCGGAGTGATTGGAGCCGGTCAGATGGGAAACGGGATTGCCCATGTGGCTGCAACGGCAGGTCTGCAAGTCATAATGAATGACGTCAAACAAGAGTTCGTGGACAAAGGTCTTAAAACCATCGAAAGTAACCTTGCCCGAGCGGTTTCCAAGGGCAAGATGACGGAAGACGAAAAATCTCAAATAATTGGCCGTATAAGGCCCAGCATTGACTTGGCGGATTTCCAAGATGCCGACTTCGTTGTTGAGGCGATTATTGAAGATCTGGAATTGAAGAGGACCGTCTTCCGGACACTTGATGAGGTGGTGTCCCCTGGAAAAGTGCTCGCGAGCAACACTTCATCCATATCTATTACCAAGCTGGCAGCATCGACAAAAAGGCCGGAAAAATTTATCGGCATGCATTTTATGAACCCTGTTCCTGTCATGAAATTGGTGGAAGTAATCAACGGCTTGGCCACCGATAGGCAGACTACCGAACTCACGATAGAACTCTCTAGAAAATTTGGGAAAATTCCCGTTGAAGCCAAGGATTATCCTGGTTTCATCTCCAATCGCGTTCTGATGCCTATGATTAACGAGGCCATTTTTATCCTTTTCGAGGGAGTCGGGACCCCGGAGGCCATAGACGAAGTCATGAAGCTAGGGATGAACCACCCCATGGGACCACTTACTTTGGCAGATTTAATAGGTCTGGATACTTGTCTGGCCATCCTGAACGTCCTTTACGAAGGATTCGGCGACTCCAAGTACAGGCCCTGCCCACTGCTGAAGAAATACGTAGATGCGGGATATCTGGGCAGGAAAAGCGGCCGAGGATTCTATGACTATTCAGGGAAGTAAGGAGTTGTCTGAAAAAAGGAGCTATAAAAAAGATCGAACTGACAGTGGATAATTTCGTTCGTGCCTACAGATCTCATGACTTCCTACATGGGTAAGCTAAGAAATTAATAACATAATTAAATGGTTAGCTTTGTAGCCTAATGCCATATAGAAGAAATTTTTGAATTGATGAGGAAAAATCTTGACGGTAAAAATTTCATCCTGTAATATTTGATTATAAGTCTGTTCGTAATACTGTATCGACGAGAATGATGGGTTTCTTTCTGAACCCAGCATGAGGTTCCAAGTGAGGCTTTCATTTTGCTGCAGAGGGTTTCTGTTAGTAGCGGCGCTGATTTTTTTTGGAGCCATGCAGCCCTTCTCCTTCGCTTACATGCCTCCCCCGCACCCTTGTGAACTGGAACCCATGACCTATGGACCACCGGGTCCACCGACCTGTGCAGGTCCGCCCCCACTGCCAATGTGTGGTCCATGCCCACCTATGAGAATTTATCCAAGGAAACTTGTCGGCCCGCCTCCCTGGCCCATTATGGTATGCAAATTACCTGTGCCGACACCGGCGGATTACAAGATAGAGCCACCCCCGGCTTCCCCCCCTCCGTGCGGTCCTCCCCCCTGCGGTCCTCAACCCACACCATGGTCCAGCGCGTGCGAACCTTGCGGAACTTTCCAACCACATTAATGAGTTAGGCAAGAATACTCGTCAATTTTTCATGAAACGTTTCGTTCTTTTCAGTGAGACTGCTCAGAACTACACGTGAAACTCCTACTCCCATTTTGCTCATGGCAGATCCAATTAGGGTCCAAACGCAATAAGTGAGTTAGCAAGTTACATAAAATTGAATAATTAATCATGTTTAACATAAATATATTTCATATAAGTTGTAAACCTATTGAAAGTAAATGAACTTTCGTGCTATTATTGTCGTATTAAATAAAAATAATCTTTAACTGATCTTCCATGAAAGGACCCGGAGTAATTTTCTCCAACAAGAGGCAACTACGGATTCATGTCTGCAAAAACAGCTAATCAAGAATCAGCAACAAAAGTAACCCCTCTGCCGGTCGAAGCTCAGCAGCACGCCGGTTCACGTGAATACGGAGCCATTATTCTTTTGGCAGCTTCTGTGTTTCTTTTTATATGCGTATTGTCCTATGACCCCAGAGACCCTTCCTTTAACGTAGCTACCTCTCGTTCCCAAGTATCCAATCTGTGCGGATTAATCGGCTCACACATTGCCGATGCTCTGGTGCAGTTGCTGGGTCTTTCGTCGATCCTCGTCCCTTTAGGTTTTTCCGTCTTGGCTCTGAGAGCGTTTGTCCCGCCACGGTCGCCCTTGAGATGGCTCGAGGTCATCTCCATCTTTATTCTCATTTTCGGGATATCCGACTTGCTGGAACGTTTCTCAATAAGGTCTTTACTAGAATTTAGCAGCAAGCATCCGGGCGGGGCGCTTGGCGCTTTTCTCCATACTTTTCTGGGGAAATTTCTGGGGAGCGCGGGGGAAATCGTTCTCATACTTACTCTGATACTACTTAGTATCTTATACCTTTCAAAAATTTCCATCACAGCAATAGTTAGATCTGTCATTCCTTGGTCCTGGGTTCCGAGCAGACTGTTC
>CAIXMD010000235.1 GCA_903920415.1 uncultured Desulfomonile sp. | reverse complement strand
GTTTTTTAGTCTGGCCGATTCCTGGAAGCGCGCATCAAAAACGTTGCCTTGAAACGTATGAATTGAAGAGTATCAAGGTTTTTATTAAACTATTTTCTAGCTTTTCAAAATAAACAACTAATTGTATGATCTTTTTTGTTGACATTAATAATATTTAGTTTATTCTCCCAATTGCAAGACATTAGAACCCTGAGGGAGGGTGTTATGTTAAGAAACTGTTTTAAGTATCTATTTATGTTCAGTTTAATTGTCACGGCTTTTGTGGCTGTGGCGTACGCCGAGTCGGCTCCTACTGAAAACGATACTGTCGTCGGCACCGGCATCGACTACTCTGCACCATACAAAGGCATTTCCAAAGTCAAGCCAACCTCGCCTACTGCCGCAAAGGTTAAACCATACTCCGGCCTAGCCTCCAGATTCGACGCCCTGTCACGCTATAACCCTGTGACTTGGGGGCCGGACTGCATTCTGCCTGTGCCGGCAAAAGGCCAGTTCCTCCTCGGTCCGAAATTGTTTTTTGCGAGGATACGAGGAGACGCCCGTAGAGACCTCCACATTCCAGGCCCTGCCCCTGCCCTAGTGGATTTTGAAGATCACCTCGGATTCAAGGGGAGCAGCGCCCTGTGGTCGATTGAGGCCTTCTACCAGTTGAGACCATCATGGGGGCTCCGTTACTCATTTTCTCCTATGACTCTGAAATCTTCTGCATCTGCCGTATCGAGCTTCAACTTCGGTGGTCAGACATTTGCAATCGGATCACAGGTCCGTTCCCGGTGGGAACGTTTTCAGCATCGCGCCGGTTTCGTCTATAATCTGAGCTATACCACTAATAGTCTCACTAGCTTCTATGCGGACTGGTTGCATATCGAGGACAAGTTAGTCGTGGGAGCTGGCACAGCCGGAGCCGGAGTCACCTCTCCGGTCGTCTGGAACGACAGCAAGAACATCGCGGTCTTAGGCCTCGAATTCAACAGGGGTCTGCGCAACTACCGCGGCAACACTCTGGCCTTGGAATGTAAAGGTGGGATCGCTTTCTTAGACGACTGCCTGGGCTACGAGGCAGAGGCGGGCCTTAGTTATCTTATTCCTATCAAGACTGGTCGGTTCGGATTTGTCAAAGGCGGGTATCAATACATCCATCTGAACAAGGAAAAGAGCTTGGAGACGTTCAGCACCTCCATGGACGGGGCCTTTCTGAAGATCGGGTTCCTATTCTGAGCCTCTGTTAGCCGGTCTCATACCCTCCTCCCCCGATTTATTGCCCGACCGGGTAATTACATACCCTCCAAAGTCCGACTCACCGGTCGGGCTTTTTTTTTCAGGGGGATAAATAGTAAATGATTTAACCGTTATGTTCGGCTCTTGACTATGCGACCCATATCGTCTCCGGATAAGCTCCGCTGAAATCAACGTTAATCCTTGGCTGATTAGTCTCTATGATCCACGAGACGAAATAGTTGGAGAGGTCCATGACAGTTTCCTCTTCCTTGTCCAATACGGATCGTACCCAATCTGAGGCTTTGGTTACGGCGGATGCTATCATCCTATCGGCTGAGATGGACTCGTTGAGGCCCTTCAAAGCGGGGTCCGCCTGAAGCTGATCCACGGCTTCTTCCCAATGAATCCCGGCCACCTTGCGTCGGAGAACGTAACCGTTTCCCCTGTCTCGTATCACCAGCAAAGGAGGATTCGCCTCCAGTCTTGTTCTGTTGACTCGAACTTGATCCATTTGGGGCCCTATGCGCTCAATGATCGCTTTGGTTCGCTCGACTTGCCGGAGCATCCTCGACTGTACTCTCTCGAATATGAAATTGTTGTTTCCAAGAGTGATTTCCTTTAAACGGGTGGGGTCAAAACCCAAGTCCAAAAGATCTCCTATGGTGAGAACATCGCTCGAAGAGCGCTCCCTGACTTTAAGCCATGAAATGAGATTGGGTCTTCTGTAATTGGGTTGTGATTCTATAATACGTGCGGGATGTTTTTTCAAAACTTCCGGCAGGTGAAGCCACAACTCACGGTCCCCTGTAACAAAGGAAGGGCTTTCTGAGAGTGCGCGCGGAGCGTACGACTGGACTGGCAGGTCACGGATCCTGGAATCGAGGACGATTTGCTCTAAAGACTCCCCACCGGTGTATCCCAAAAGACGACTCATTCTCCGTCTGAATCCGAGGAACTTTGTGACGAATCTCGTGAACATGTACCGCATGATCGGGTCCGGATCGTTATCCAGAAGACCATCCTGAAAATAAGTAAGCAGCCCGGCGTAAAGGTCCTTAAACTCCTCTATCGTTCTCTT
>CAIXMD010000234.1 GCA_903920415.1 uncultured Desulfomonile sp. | reverse complement strand
CCTACCATTACTATAACTGAAGCGACTCCAATCATGATCGCAACCAGAGCCAGAGCAACTCTCAAACGGTGAGTAGTCAACGATTTCAGGGCTATTCCTATTCCTCGGAATGGTCTCATACGCATCTGCGTTACCGCAAAGCCTCTATGGGATCCATGCTTGCAGCTTTCCTAGCCGGCTGTATTCCTGCAATAAGTCCTACAAGAATCGCGCTTAAGAATGAAAGTAGGATCGGCTGCCAGATGACGGTAGCAGGTAGTTTCATGAATGCAGACAATGTTTTGAGTCCAAGTAACCCAATGATAATTCCAATGATTCCTCCAATCGTGGCGATGCTGACGGACTCGATAAGGAATTGTGCCATAATGTCCCTTTTTGTAGCTCCAACAGCCCTTCGGATTCCTATTTCCGCTCTTCTTTCATTCACTGCAATGAACATGATATTGGCAATGACTATTGCACCCACGATCAACGATATGCCTGATATAAGCAAGAGGAACAGGGTGAACGTGGTTGACACTTTCGAGGCTATGGCCATGACCTGGCTAGGAGTAACTACGGTGAAATCGTCCTCAACGCCGGTAGGAAGATTGTGTCGCTCTCTCAGCAGCGCCTGAATATCCTTCACCGACTGGGCCATTTTAGAGGGGTCTTTCAAAACTATCTTTATCATGAAAAGATAGTCCTGGTTAAAGACCCTTTTCTGACCGGTAGTAAGGGGAATGACAACTCTGCTGTCCAGATCGAGACCTGTCGGGGAAGTGCCTCGAGCTTCAATTATGCCGATTATCTCAAAAGGGTTGTTATTGACCATTATCTGTTTGCCGATCGGATCTTCCCCTTCGTAGAGTTCTTTGACGATGGTAGGTCCGATTACTGCAACACGGGCAAGGCGTGAGACGTCCTCTTCGGAAATAAATCTGCCCGCAACGGTGAGCGTATTCCAAACGGACGACCAATTGGGGTTTGCTGCAAGAAGCAAGGCGTAAGTGTTCTTGTTCCCAAACTTTACGGGGAAGTCTCGGCGATTGATCTGAGGAGTAACATCTTTGACGTTTGAAACCTCCGACAACATAGCCTGGGCATCTTCCACTCTTAATGTAGTAGGTGTCGGCTGAGGGACTCCAGGTTTTCGGCCTGCGCCGGCCATGATCATGATCTGATCAAGGCCGAACTTCTCTACTCTTTCCATTACCTCGCTACGCGCTCCTAACACAGAAGATGCAATAGTAGTAAGCGTGGCCACCCCAATGATTACTCCGAGCATCATGAGAAAGGTTCTAATCCTGTTTTCCGCCATAGCGGTTAACGCCTGCCTACCCATCCTTAAGAGCCTCATTGGATTACCTCCGGGGTCCCACCATTAGTTTGTCGGTCGCCGGAAATTTTTCCATCCTTCATTTCAATAATTCTATGAGTCTGAATCGCCACTTCCTTGTCATGGGTTACCACTACCAATGTTCTGCCTTCTGAATGCAGTTTCCTGAATATATTCATTACATCCTGGCCGGATGTGGAGTCCAGGTTACCGGTCGGTTCATCGGCAAAGATTATACGTGGATCGTTTATCAGTGCCCGGGCTATGGCTACCCGCTGTTGTTGACCACCGGACAACTCTCTGGGTAGATGACCGACCCGATCTCCCAGACCCACAGTGTTCAATACTTCTAGTGCCTTTGCTTTCATGTTGGCATCACTATCACTGTAAATGAGGGGCAGAGTTACATTTTCCCAGGCAGTCATTCTCGGGAGAAGGTGAAACGACTGGAACACGAAGCCGAGCTTTTTGTTCCTAATGTGTGAGAGTTCATCATCATCCATACCCTGCACCGGCAAACCATCAAGAGTGTAAGTCCCCCCCGTAGGCTTGTCCAGGCATCCCAGAATGTTGAGAAAAGTGCTCTTCCCCATCCCTGACGGTGCCATAATGGCAACGAACTCTCCCTCGTTGATAGTCAAGGAGATGTCTTCCAACACGCGCACCTCCATATTGTCCTTTTGGAAAATCTTTGAAAGGTTTCTCACCTCAATCATTTTCTGCCTCCGTGATTAGTTTATTTGCGCGGAAGTTCCCCGATGACAACTGATTGGCCCTCAACTAAACCCTCGAGGATTTCAGTGTAAGAAGAGTCTTTCCATCCTGTCAGCACGTAGCGTTTATCCGGCACCCCATCTTGTATGGCGTAGACGTATTTCTTTCCTCCTTCACGCTGGACAGCTTTGTTGGGAAGAGTCAAGACTCCCTTTCTCTGATCCAGGAAGATCAGCACGTTGGCCGTCATGTCCGGCATCAATTTTCCCTCTCTGTTATCAACGCTTACAGAGGTAATGTAGTAGACCACGTTGTCTTGTATGGTTGCGGATGGATAAATCGAAGTAACCTCACCCTTGAAGTCAGTTCCCTGATGAGCCGCCACGCTGAAGATGGCTTCCTGTCCTACTCTCACCTTTCCGATGTCGTTCTCATCAACATAAGCCAGGACTTCGAGGCGGTCCAGGTCTATAATCCTAATGAATGTGGGTGCATTGAGCCCTGTCGTAACGGTCTCGCCCTGAATAGTATTCACAGATGCCACAGTGCCCTTAATGGGGGCTGTTATGGTAGCGTAAGACAACAGGGCCTTGGCGTAGTCAAGTTCGGCTTTAGCCTTCTCAACTCGGGCCCTGGCAATTTCGTGCAGTGCAACGGTAAGGTCGAACTTCTGAGAAGCAATTGACTTCGTTTCATTAAGCTGCTTGTCACGCTCAAGATCTTTCTCCAGCCGAGAGGATTCGGCCTTGGATTCGTCAAGTAAAGCTTCCTGGAGCTTAACTTTGGCTACTAGATCGTCCTGTTCCAACTTTGCGATGACTTCTCCCATGGTGACTTTTTGACCGACGTTGATCGGCAATTCAATGACTTTTCCAGGCGTTCTCGCCCCCACTTTAACCTCAGCGCCCACAAGGGGCTTGACTATCCCGGTAGCCTGAACCGTGGCTCCCAGATCTCGCTTCACAACCCTGGCCGTGGGGTAACCTACAGGCGACTTGCCGGGGAAGATTCCGCTCATGGCTAATATTACAGCCGATACCATTGCAGCTACTACTACAACTGATATGACAATGACTTTCCGTTTCATGGTAATTCCTTATGCTGCCTAATAGGTTATACCGTAATGTCTCAGAAAACTTGCGAGGCCGGCGTCACCCTCACCGAGTTCGCCCGGCGTCTGCGTGATTTGGGGGGGAGCGACCCTGAGATATGGCAGGTTTTGGCGGCCATCCCAATGGAAGTGGTGCGTCGACAGTTCCTGGGTGCGGATATACCATGAGCGTTAACGGGGCACAATGTGGCGCCATTGGCCCTGATGGCTTCACAAGAAGCTTAAATTGGCAGCTTGGCCAGGCTCATGGGGCTGTTGCCTTTTTTCTCCTGACCGGCAGGAAACAGGAAGGGTCTTCGGCCAGGTAATCTCCACCGGACGCAGCCATAGAACGACCGCGACAGCCTCCGCAGACAGTTGAATATCGGCAGTCTCCGCACTTGCCCTTAAGCCTGGTTTCGCGGTTGCGAAGATTCTGAAAAACCTCTGATTCACGCCATATTTCAAGGAATTTCTTGTGGCGAACGTTGCCGCAGTTCACCGGGACAAAGGGACAGGGCCAAACCTCACCATCCGGTTTAATGTAAACAAATCCTCTACCCGCCGAGCACCCGTGGAAGACAGTTTCGGCAAGACGCAGGGGCCAGCCTGAGGTGATCCGTTTGCTCTCGAGCAAGTGCGGCCAATACTGAGGCCCGGCGACCGGTTCAATGATTGTATGAGCGCTGCGCTGTTTT
>CAIXMD010000233.1 GCA_903920415.1 uncultured Desulfomonile sp. | reverse complement strand
TTGGTATTCTCTTCATCCGTGGGTACGCCCCGGATGTGAGGAAAAAAGAGGATGTCTGGATCTTTCGTGAGGAGGTCGGCGACGAAGCCGTGCGCTATTTCCACGGGGAAGCAAAACGCGGCACCTTGCTGATCGACTCCCGCAGGATCAATAGTATCCGGCAGCACGACTCGATAACCCAGTTCCTTGAAAAAAGCATTGAAAAAAGGAAAGTAGGTGTTGACGAGAAATGACCGGTTCATCCCGATGGTGGGCCGGTTGTCCGAGAGATCGTCCGGGGCCAGATCTTTAAATACCAGCTTCCGGCGGTAATCGACCATGTCCAGTTTTGTATTGTCGAATTCGACATTCCGGACAAGGTTTACGTAGCGATTACAAGCTCCACCGAAAGGATAGGTTTTGCCTTCCAATTCAATCCGGGCAATTTCGCATCGCCGATCGCATTTCTCTTTACCACCGCCGCAGATAAACGACTTCTTGTAGATAACCTCCCTCCCCGCAAGTTGGTTGAGGTCGAAATCCTGCTCTTTCATCAGGCCGACCTGGAGGCGTCGCTCCACTTCGAGAGCAACTCCGAAGGCCCCCATCAGGCCGGGTTCCGGCGGTACGACGATTTCCTTTCCGGTGAGGGCGGCCATGGCTGACGGTATCGCTTCATTGTAGCAGACTCCACCCTGCATAAAGACTTTTCTCCCTACAGGACGATTGCCCTTTACCCGGTTGGAGTAATTCATGCAAATCGAGTAAACGAGTCCGGCAACGATATCATTTAAGGGTATGCCCTCTTGCGCTGCATTTTTTATGTCGGACCCTATAAAGGCAGCACACTGATCGTTGAAGTTGGGTGGCTTGGTTGCGGTGTAAGCGACGTTTCCGATATCGGTGACCTTGATGCCCAAGCTTTCCTTTGCAGACTCCTCGAGAAAGGACCCCGTTCCTGCGCTGCACGCTTCGTTCATGGCGTAATCGCTGGGCACCCCATTCGTGATATACGTGTACTTGGCATCCTGGCCGCCGATCTCGAATATGGTATCCACCTCCGGATCGAAATGCACTGCTGCTGTAGCATGAGCGATGATCTCGTTGATAACGCCGTCGGTCATGGCGTGGAGTCCCGCGATTTGACGGCCGGAGCCTGTTACCCCCAAGCCCTTGATTTCAATGGGAACGTCGATCTGGTCAGCCAAGCTTCGGTACACCTTCCTGGACGCTCCAACCGGGTCTCCGTCGGTCCTCAAATAATCTGCAGCCAGTATCGCTTTGTCCCTGCACCTCATGATGACGCCCTTTGTGGTGGTAGATCCGACATCAACCCCCAATATTGTCCGGTCACCGGCAAGGGCTTTCCCACTGGGCCTTTCATTGAAATGGGCCATGTGCCGAAAATCGTCTAGAGGTCTCAGATAGCCAAATGCCGAGGCCTTCTTCTGAAATACTTCCTCTCCGCCGGTGTATGGGAGCGTCGGGTGATCCAGCGCCCACAGGGCAGCTCCCAAGGCCTCAAAGTAGGGAGCCTCTTCAGGTATATATAAGTCCTCTATCTCTTTGGACAGATAATGAATCATGGTCTTGTTGCGGGATGAGCCGCCGACGAGCATCACTGATTTCTTCGGCAGTTTCTTCAACAGCTCCACCACCTTGCCCGCCATCATCATGGCCAGACCGCCAACTACCTCGCCTTTCGGCACGCCTTTGTTCAAGGCATGGGTGCAGTCGCTCTTGCAAAAAACCGAACATCGGCCTGAGACCTTGTGCACATGATCGGCAATCCCCAATTGGGACACATCGTCCAAGGTCAGGTTCATCCTGCCGATTTGCTGGAGAAAAAATTCTCCGGTCCCGGAGGCGCATTTGTTTCCCGTCTGAATCCCTTGGATTTTGCCGTCTTCATCCAGGTGATAAACCAAAAAAGTTTCTCCCCCGGCGCTTACCACTACACGGTATTTTTCCCTGTCTCGAAGTATATGGGCCGCTGCACTCTCCACGGCCTCTGGTTCGGATATGGTTGTTAATTTAATGAAATTTATGAACTTTCTCCCGGTTACAGCGACGGGAATGTCTCGCACTTGAGGGACCTGTTCGAGGGCCTCGAGCAAGGTCTTTCTAGGATTGCCCTCATGCGTCACGGTCGAGGCGCTTACTATCTCGATCGTATCCTTCACCCTGCGCAAACGCACCATACTTAGGGTGGAGGCTCCCAGACACACACCCAGAACTTCCATTCAGCAATTCTCCCTTTCACACATGGTAATTAATCTCTCTAATAAATATAGACCCTAATCAGAGTCTAAGGAATAGCTAATTGTTCGCCAAGCCGATACGCTAACTCTCACAGCGGTATCAGGCAACATTATGAGGACCTTGCAAAGCATGCGATAAAAAAACGGCAAGGTAAGTTTAGGGCAACGAGAAAAATTCTTATAACAATTCAACTCTTTTCAGGCGTATCGGTAAAGGTAATAAGGCTTTCTCGCATGTTTCCGACGTACTGGTTGATGCTATTGAAAGCATCCAGTATTCCGAGATAAAGGGAAGATGCCTGGGGCGAACAATAACCGGCTTCTAAGCGCTCCCAGTGTGCGAAACGAGCGTCTTCCACCTGTTGTCTCAGTTTTCGGCCCTGAGATTGGATGTGCTGCAGCACAACCTTATTAGGTATTATGAGACTGTCACGCAGGTTGGTCAGTATGTCCAGGGTCAAGGAAAAGAGCCCGGAGAGTTCGGCCAGGGCCTTGTCACTGAACGGAATCCCCTCAGCGATTTTGATCCGGCAACACGTCACTATGTTTTCAAACATTACACCTATACGCTCAATGCGGCTTGGAAATCGAACGACTATTTTGAATAGATTCTGGCCTATCACCGATGAAGAATCAACCAAACTTGAAGTTGCCAAATGCTCTTCATGGTGAACCTCTTGAGTGAGTCGTTCACATTCTTTGAGCTTCACCGCACTCTCGCCCACGAAGCAGACCGACAGGATCTTGGTTACCTCGATGAGCTTACTAATCATTACGAGGACACTTTCTGCCGGGGAATGAGACTCGGAGACCGGAATTTGGTACAGCTCTTCAATGCGCCCCACCTCCGAGTTCAGTTTGGGGCTTATCATGCGAAAAGGGTTCCAGACATAGCGCTGGTCTTTCATGGTGGAATACCTCCAGTTCAGAAAAATCTATCGGGAAAATAGCGATTTATTTTGGCACCGGCTATAATAGCAAGTCCCGTGTCATCGTGGCAATGAGCTACATTGATTCTTGATGGTCCCAACCATGACCAAATAATACCATTTCTCCTTAATCGAAGTAAAATATCTATTACCTGATATCGCTATGGTAGCTCTGTAGTGATCTGACCTTCCCGTGCCCTCCTTGTGAGGCTCTTACGCCCTTGGCGGCGGCTATGGCTGCAGCAAGAGTCGTTATATAGGGTATCTTATGCTTGATAGCTGCTTTACGGATGTAAGAATTTTCTTCCTTTCCGGTCTGGTGGCCGGGGGTATTTATGACCAAATGGATCTGCTTATTCTTAATAGCATCGACGATATTGGGACGTCCTTCCTCAGCGAAATGAATATGTTCGCAATCGACGCCGTGCCTGGAAAGATACTCCTCTGTGCCGTCCGTTGCCAGTATTCTGAAACCAAGTTCGCTGAACTCCCTGGCAACTTGGAGCACAGCAGGTCGTTCGGCATCTGTAACGGTTATTACGACAGTGCCCTGAGATGGTAATCTCTGTTGAGCAGCTTCCTGGGCCTTATAGAAGGCTAGGCCGAAGGAATCCGCAAGTCCCAGAACTTCTCCAGTGGATCTCATTTCGGGACCCAGTACGGGATCGACTTCTGGGAACATGTTAAACGGGAAGACCGCCTCCTTGACCCCATAATGGTGTATATTCCTGGGCCCGAAGTCAAGGTCTGAAAGCTTTTTCCCCAGAATCAGCTTGGTAGCAACTCGAGCCATAGGTATGTTGCAAACCTTGGACACGATCGGGACAGTTCGCGATGCCCTGGGGTTGGCCTCCAGGATGTAAACCGTATCGTCGGCTATGGCATACTGGATGTTCATGAGACCGACCACGTTGAGTTCCATGGCGATCTTCCTGGTGTATTCATAAATAGTTTGAATATGTTTCGGAGGTATACTAATAGGGGGAATCACGCATGCTGAATCACCCGAATGGACTCCGGCAAGTTCAATATGCTCCATCACGGCGGGGACAAATGCATCAAAACCGTCAGCTACAGCATCAGCTTCCGCTTCGATAGCGTTTTCCAGAAACTTATCGATGAGGATGGGGCGTTCGGGGCTTACTTCCACCGCTGCCGCCACATAACGTTGGAGCATACTTTCGTTGCGAATAACTTCCATTGCCCTGCCGCCCAGGACATAAGAGGGCCTCACCATGAGGGGGTATCCGATTCTTTCAGCAACAACGAGTGCTTCTTCCATGTTTGCGGCCATGCCGGACTCGGGTTGAGGTATGCCGAGTTTCCTCATCATCTGCCTGAACCGGTCCCTATCCTCCGCGAGATCAATCGTGTCAGGAGAGGTCCCGAGAATTTTTACCCCAGCGGCTGCCAGTTCGTTGGCAATGTTCAGCGGGGTCTGCCCCCCGAACTGAACAATGACTCCCTCCGGTTTCTCTTTTTGATAGATGCTTAAGACATCTTCGACCGTCAAGGGCTCGAAATAGAGCTTATCCGATGTGTCGTAATCGGTTGAAACTGTTTCAGGGTTGCAATTTACCATGATTGATTCGAAACCTTCCTCTCTCAAGGCCAGCGCGGCATGGACGCAACAGTAATCGAACTCAATGCCCTGTCCTATACGATTCGGCCCTCCCCCAAGGACCATGACCTTTTGCCTGGAACTCGATGGTATCTTATCAGGAGCATTGTACGTTGAATAATAGTACGCTGCATTTTCTACCCCGCTTACAGGAACAGGCTCCCATCCCTCGACAACACCCAGAGCCTCACGCTGTGCCCTGATCCGCGTTTCCGGTATTTTCAGCAACTGGGATAGATACCGGTCAGAGAAGCCATCTTTTTTTGCCTGCTCCAGAAGCGTGCCTGGAATCTCTCCGCCCCGGAACTTGAGGCATTCCTCTTCCAGTTCCACCAGTTGCTTCATCTGTGAAATGAACCATGGTTTGATAAAGGTTCTTTCATATAAACTATCGATGGACGCACCCTTGCGCAAAGCCTCGTACATAATGAATTGGCGTTCACTGGAAGGCTCCGCCAAGAGAGCCATGAGTTCCGGCAGGGACTTTGTATTAAAGTCCCTGGCAAATCCCAGTCCGTATCTACCTATTTCAAGGGAGCGGATTGACTTCTGTAAAGCCTCCTTATAGGTTTTGCCTATACTCATAACCTCTCCAACAGCTCGCATTTGCGTACCTAACTTGTCCTCCGCTCCTTCAAACTTCTCAAAAGCCCAGCGGGCGAACTTTACGACAATGTAGTCACCCCATGGGGTATATTTATCAAGGGTTCCCTCCCGCCAGTAGGGGATTTCATCCAGGGTCATACCTCCGGCCAGCAAAGCTGAAATAAGTGCTATTGGAAATCCGGTGGCTTTGGAAGCGAGGGCTGACGATCTGGAGGTCCTGGGATTGATCTCGATCACGACTACCCGGCCAGTCTTTGGGTCATGGGCAAACTGAATATTGGTCCCTCCTATTACCCTAATCGCTTCAACAATGTCGTACGAATACTTCTGGAGCCGTTTCTGCAGTTCAGAGTCTATGGTGAGCATAGGAGCGGTGCAATATGAATCGCCGGTGTGAACTCCCATTGCGTCAACGTTTTCAATGAAACAAACCGTAATCATCTGGTTCTTGGCGTCGCGCACAACCTCTAATTCCAACTCCTCCCAACCCAGGACCGATTCCTCAACGAGGATCTGACCCACAAGGCTCGCAGCAATACCTCGAGCTGCAACGATTCTAAGTTCTTCAATATTGTAAACCAGTCCGCCTCCAGTGCCGCCCATGGTGTACGCAGGACGGATCACCACCGGGTAGCCAAGTTCATCGGCAATTCTTTCCGCTTCTTCCACGCTAAAGGCTGGATTGCTGTTGGGCATCTCAATGCCAAGACGATTCATAGTATTCTTGAACGCTATACGGTCTTCCCCCCGTTCGATGGCATCGATCTCGACACCAATTATCTTGACACCATATTTCTCCAGGGCACCCGAACGGGCTAGCTCAGCCGAAAGGTTCAGTCCGGTTTGGCCGCCGAAGCCAAGAAGGATACCGTCCGGTTTTTCTTGAGCAATGATTTTTTCCACAAATTCCGG
>CAIXMD010000232.1 GCA_903920415.1 uncultured Desulfomonile sp. | reverse complement strand
CTGGACATCGACGTACAAGGAGCACTGGAGGTGTTCGCCAAAGTTAGAGATGCCGTTGGGATCTTTGTCGCTGCGCCCAACATAACCGCTCTGGAAGAGCGTCTTCGCCGTCGCTCCACCGAAACCGAAGAATCCATCCGCATCCGTCTGAGGAATGCAGTGGCAGAGATGGCGTTTGGGGACACTTTCAAGTATCAGGTGGTGAACGATGATCTTAATCGAGCAGTCCAAGAACTGGCTGACATCATAAGAAGTGAATCCAGATGCGACCGGGACACGCAGTCCTCGGATGTTGATTAGTGGTATTGCCGAGGAGACTATTCCGGAGTTCTCCCTATTACCACATCAACAGATCGCTTACGGTTTTCGCGCAGGACTGTCATCTTCATCAAGTCACCAGGCTTCGAACCCGCGATCACCTTGGACAAATGGCGACCATTACTTATCGGCGTGCCCGCTGCATCCAGTATCAAATCCCCTTTTCTCAAGCCTGCCTCTTGAGCCGGAGAGGAACTCAAGACCTCATCCACGAGTGTGCCTGACTGGACATTGAGGCCCAAGGTCGAGGCTTTCTCATCCGTTAAGTCTTCCACGAAGATTCCCAGCCATCCGCGAAAGGCTTGGTCGGAAACAACGGGGGCCTTGAGAAGTTCTGATACGTGGTTTGCCGGAATGGAAAAACCAATACCCTTTCCGACAGCAATCATGGCGGTGTTTACGCCGATGACCTCTCCAGCCATGTTAAACAGCGGGCCTCCGGAATTTCCTGGATTGATTGACGCATCAGTCTGGATGAAATCGTCGTCCGGTCCCAGTCCGATAAAACGGCCCTTTCCGCTTACTATTCCTACTGTGACCGTTCTCCCCAGTCCGAATGGATTTCCAACGGCAAGGACCCATTCCCCTACCTCAACTTCGGAGGAATTTCCTATTTTAGCTTTTTGCAAAGGGTACGGGGGAGTCACCCGAATGAGGGCAAGGTCCACCTTGGGATGAACAGATATTATTTTAGCCGGAACAACTTTTCCTGTGGAAAAAGTCACCAATATCTTGCCGGCCCCTTCCACCACATGTGCATTAGTAACAATGTTTCCAGCAGTATCACAGATGAATCCGCTGCCTAGACTATCCGTCTGAAACTTTTCCTTACCCCTTGATAGATCTTCAGCACCACCTCTGCTTGACCGGAAAAGGGCAGGGGGGGAGGAAGTGTTCTGAAGCAAATGGCGTTCGATAGAAATGTTGACAACTACGGGAGTGAGTTCCTTAATCAAGTCGATAAGGTCCGGACATCCTCCCCGAGGAATCCGCTTCTGATCATCCTCGGCCGATAAAGATCCGGCAGGAAATGAAAGGAATAAGATTGCGAGTCCCAGAAAAAAAATCTGCCGTAAAAACATTAGAGCAGGATAACGTAGTGGGAATATAGTCACCTTTTCTCGCATGATCTCAACTCTATCAACCCATTCTATATATGTCAACTTTAAGTGAGTCGGCGGTGCCGATTCTTGTCCACACATCATATTTCGCCAAGAAATTTGCGCCATTGCAAGCCAGGCGGTTTCCCTCAGCCTCGAAGCGAAGCCTTACAGTCTTTAGCGAAATCAACGATCACGACCGGTGATCAACAAGAGTTCTCTCACTATCTTGGACGCAGTTATTGCACTGACTCCTGATGAATCAAGACCTGGATTCAGCTCCACCACGTCGGCCCCCACCAGAGTTATCTGATCAAGAATCAAAAAAAATCGCTCTAGATCGTCATAGAACCAACCTCCGGCCTCAGGATTTCCTGTGCCGGGTAGGCAAGCGGGATCCAATACGTCAAGATCCAAAGTGAGGTAGACCGGCATATCCCGTACCCGCTCCAGTAAAGCTTTGTCTAAAGATGGATTCCATTCCAAAAGCGTGCCTTGTCCCCTCATCCATGAAAACTCCTCCCTCGTCCCCGACCGTATACCAAGTTGTAAGAGTCTCCCAGGTCCCACGATTTCTCGAACTCGTCTCATTACCGTGGCGTGATTGACACGACTGCCTTCATAGTGATCTCTCAGGTCTGTGTGGGCATCCAAATGCACAATGATGAAGTCCGAATGAAGTGCTTTCAGAGCCTTGACTATAGGCAGCGTAATAGTATGCTCGCCGCCCAGGCATATTGGAAAAGCCTCCCTTTTCAAAATCTCTGTGACGGATAATTCTATAATTTCAAGAGATTTCTCCAACGCCTCCGGTTCAAAATGCAAGTCACCCAAATCGAAAAAGTCATGATCAGAAAGGTCCCTGTCCAGGAGAGGTGAGTACGTCTCAATAGATTCTGAGCCGAGACGGATGGCTTGAGGAGCTTTGTCTGAACCTGCACGGTACGTTGCTGTTTCATCAAGGGGACATCCAAGAATAACGGGGCAGCCGGGAAGAATTTCTCTTGAAGAAGCTTCAAGAAAGAGGGCATCACTCATAGCAGCCGATCTCCTGAATACGCACAGAATTTTCGAAGTCAATCAGAGTTTTTTAGTAACTGCTGGACAAAGACTGGAAGCGCAAAACACCCGCGATGGACATCAACACTGTAGTATTTAAGATTTTGCACCAGCCGCTTCTGTAGGCTGTCCGGTGCTGCCAAGATGGGACTGCAAGTCTCGGAGCAGAAAGTGAAGGACCACAGCCCACCTGGATAGGAGGGAATAGTTGCAAGATAGGGTAGGGCTGTCTGCGAACCAAACACACGCTTTAAATTCATTACAGTCTCAGAGAACACGTCCTCCATGAAAAAAGGGCTTTCGGTCTGAAAGACTGCCGCTCCAGAGTGCCGGAGACTTCTCTTTATAGACTCGTAAAAAGAAATCTCAAAAAGTGCCTGGCCAGGTCCGACAGGATCGGTAGAGTCCACCAGAATCAGGTCGAATTCGTTGTTGAAATTTGCTACAAAAGCAGCTCCATCATCATTGACGATGGTAACTCGTGGATCGTTGAGACCGGCCGAGATGGACGGGAAGTAGTCTTTGCATGCGTGAATGACCAGAGGGTCTATTTCGCAAAGCACTAAGGATTCCACTTCGGGGTGTTTGACCACCTCCGTTACTGCACCGCCGTCGCCCCCACCGATTATCAGAACCTTGCGAACCTCTTTTAGAGCTGACATGGCGGGATGCACGAGCATTTCATGGTAAACGAAAGAGTCTTTTTCCGTGACCATAAAGCACCCGCCTAGGATCAGAATTCTACCCATCGGCTCGGTATCGAACACCTCGATCCTCTGGAAATCGCTTAAACTGTCGTAGAGTTTCCGGGAGTAACGCACCGAGAAAGCAGTCTTCCCTTGGAAGGCTTCAGTAAACCATTCAGACTGGTTCAGGGACATAATATCACCGCCGCAAAAACTGCGCCTACTCGCTGTACGGTGAGTGACGCGGAAATGCTCTTGATCTCTCGGATCCGCCTTCCCCGTATGACTTCCATTCCTTCTTTGACCATCAGACGAGCAGCTTCTTCGCAAGGGCCAGGCTCACCGATTCTGGAACATTCCATGATTAGGCCTGCTTCGGAATCATCTTCAGGGATGCCGACGGCAACAGCCGCTGAGATCATTGTTCCGGGTTTTGCACAGACTCGCTCACCATAAGCCAGCGGCACCAGGGAGCCTTTGGGCAGTTCAAATGGTTCAATTTCTCGGGCTCCCGGAGGGAGTATACTACTCAATCTTATCAGGTTGGTGTCGCCGATCCCAGCACCAAGCAAGGCTGCATCGAAAGCGTTAAGCTCCGTGGATGATTCTCCAGAGCCGGACACAAGAAAAAAATGCTTCGGAAGGGTCCCGAACATTACATCGTCTCCTATTCTAAGTCCGGTAACGGTGGCCCCGAAGAAACATTTCCCGAGCCCCCCTGTCATCAAAAAAAATATTGCATCAGAATTGCTAAGGAAATGAGCAAAAACGAAATTTATTCTGAATTTTTATGGCTTACGTTTTGCGCCTGGATCTCTTCCTTAATCAGTTCTATTTCCTCGCGAATAGCCTCACGACTGGAGTGTATGAACATCTCGTTCTTTGCAAGGCGGTCCTGGAGGACCTGGATCTTTGGCAGCATAAAGAAAATTCCGTAGATGGCTAGGCCTGCCAGGAGCACCAGGTTGACGATTTGAAGGACCCAAGTCTTGATGTCGCTCCAACTCCCGACCTTCTGTGTAGTTGCAGGTGAAGCTGAAGCAGCTTGTCGGCCAAGGTTTGAAGCGACTTCGCGTCCTTCCCCCGCTCCTGTGACCTGTGGCTCTGCTATACTAGTCGTGCGTTGAACAGGTTGACTAGCGGGAATCTCACTCCGTGCGGGAACGTCTCCTGAGCCGAGTCTCAAATCAGATGCGGTTTTGATAGGGACCCTGAATGTCTCCCTTACATTGTTCCCCTGAAAAATTTTGATGAGAATTTCTTTTCCGTTAAGCTGAACTAATTGTGCCTGATCCGGCTCTGGGATCATGACTATGAAGATCCCGGAATCGGCTCCCACAGTAAATCTTTTCCAGCTATCTCTTGGGATCTTGGTCTGCTCCGGCTTTCTGATTATCTGATGATACAAAAGACCCCTCTCAGGAAACTCTATACCAAGGACTTGGTTGAGTCCGGATCTATTGTCCACGTTTAGGATCTCGCCCTTTTTGAGATTGTTTTCGTTGAATACTACGGACGTCTTGTCCACGTTTATTGAAACGTCGCGACCTGTTCCCATCTGGACGGTGCGGTCTCTGTCCAACACTGACTCAGATGACAACACTGGTTGGTCGTCGATTCGGATTTCAAACAGATCCGATATGGTTTTTCCAGCAAATAGGTTACGATTCGACTTGTCTAACAGTCGAAATTCAACGGATTTCCCCATTGAATCCTCAAATTTCCTTGTCCCTGCATCATAACGGGGACCGGAAAAGGGCATGACCTTCCCTGGTTTGCCATTGACGTTGACCCACTCAACGTTCAGCATACCTACGTTACGTATAAGAGCAGAGTTTTTTGGGTTCAAAGTCAGGGAAATCGACCGAAACTTGTCCTGGGGATTCGTCTTTTTTATTATGATCTCATTGTTTCCCATGTTGACAATTACTTTGGGTTGGAAGTTTCCTGAAGGATCTTTAATCCCATAGGTTTGCCCCATACTTAAGCATGGAAAAAAAATCAAACCGCATAACACAGTTGTTACGACCAACAGTCGATTCTGTATCCTGCAGGTGACTTGTTCTTCCGTACGGTCCATGGCATCCTTTGGGCTCAAAAACCATGCCCTGAAAGCACAGGCTTTTCTAACAGATACGTAATCTTAACAGGGAAGTTCAGGAAAATCAACGAATAAGTTGAAGCGACTCCTTGGTAGCATCTATAATGGGTCACACTTGTAACGAGATGGGGCATCGAACAGAGCATGAGACCAATTCAACAGAAAAGTCGACATCGGACTGCGGACAATTGTTCACTTTGTGTTTTTGATCAGTTTTCGATGAGTAAAGGGTTCTACTTCTTAAGAATTTTCTGACCACATGGAGATCGATTTAATGGATCATCCCAATGAATTTGTTTCAAGAAGATCGGACGAGATTCCACCTTTTCTGGTTATGGACGTATTGGAACGGGCAATGGATTTAGCACGATGTGGTGAGGACATCATACATCTCGAAGTTGGAGAACCGGACTTCGATACGCCTGCTAATATTATTCAAGCCGGCATTGAAGCTATGCGCGCCGGTAAAACACACTACACGCCGAGTATGGGAATACCTCAACTTCGCAAAGCAGTGGCCGAGCACTATGAACGGACGTACGGAGTCAATGTAGACCCGCAATGCGTAGTCATAACCTCCGGTTCCTCCCCTGCAATTCTTCTGGCCCTAGCCGCACTACTTGATCCAGGGTGCGAAATCATACTGTCCGATCCCCATTACGCCTGTTACCCCAATTTTATCCGTTTCCTAGGAGGCGTTCCTGTTTTCGTTCCCGCGTCCCCTGAAAGCGGATTCCAGATCCATCCCGACGATGTATCAAAAGCTGTAACCGAGAGGACTCGCGCAATTCTAATAAATTCTCCATCAAATCCCACGGGAACAGTGATGGAGTCCGAAAGGATGAAGAGGCTTGCAACTTTGAATCTTCCCATCATATCCGATGAGATATACCATGGGCTTGTCTACGAAGGGAAAGAGCATTCTGTACTGGAGTTCACCAAAAATGCCTTTGTAGTCAATGGTTTCTCCAAACTTTATGCCATGACAGGCTGGAGGCTTGGGTACGTGATATGTCTTCCGGGGCACGTGAGACCAATTCAGAAAATGATTCAAAACTTCTTCATTAGCCCGGCAGATTTCGTTCAATGGGCAGGAGTTGAAGCCTTGACTAACTCGTCAGAATCCACAGGTAACATGCGGAAGGTATTCAATGAACGCAGAAAAGCCATGATTCCAAGGCTTCGAGAGATTGGCTTTCAAATCGAGGTAGCCCCCACTGCTGCATTTTATGTCTTAGCCGATGCGAGACGTTTTTCAACTGATTCCTATACTTTTGCATTTGAAATCCTTGAGGAAACAGGCGTAGGTGTAGCCCCGGGTATCGATTTCGGGTACAACGCCGAAGGTTTCATACGTTTTTCTTACACGAATTCGCTCGAAAATATTCTTACTGCACTGGACAGGATTGAACTCTACCTTAAGAGAAGATTCGCAGCGTAGCTGATGAACTCCCACGGCAATTCGTTTTAGGAATTGCATTAATCCACATGCGCCATGATGAAAAATGAAACCTCGGACTGTACTTATTTCTCCAGAGGAACTCTCGCAGGGAGTAGTGACGTTTTCACCAAGGAACGCGCGCTATCTCCAAAAAGTGTTACGGCTACGCGCGGGAGACGAAGTCAATATCTTGCAGTCTGGCGACCAATATCTGGTACGTTTAATGACGTGCATTCGCGGCACAGTCATCGGGAATGTGTTACAGTTGATTCAGTCAGCCCAAACCATTTCACCTGAAATCACTTTGGCTTTTTCCTGTGTCCGACCTGGGCCCATAGAGGAAATTCTGAGACATGGGACTGAGTTGGGTATCTCACGTTTTGTACCATTAATTACGTCGAGGTCGAATCGCCGTCCACGGGAGCTGAAGGAACGATGGCAATTTGTTGTGGCTTCTGCAGCGGCACAGTCAGGGGTCAAGCCCCCCCCCCGTCGTTGACCCGCCAACTCCATTTGATCTATTTATCGAATCCTGTTCAGGAGAGGCAGTAAAAATAGTTCTTTCGAGTTCACTGGGGGCTGAACCTCTCTCGGCTCTCTTGACAGACAATACTCCCCATGAGGTGGCAATCCTGGTGGGGCCGGAGGGTGGCCTGGATGTTTTAGAAGAGTCGAAAGCTACCCAGGCCGGCTTTCTGGCCGCCAGCCTGGGCGGCAGGGTGCTCAGAACGGAAACTGCTGCCTTGTTGGCCGCCGGTATTGTAGCCTTATGGGCAGACCGGCTTGGGGGGCGAGGCGCTAGAAAAGATTCCTAGGGGGAACCAGATGAAACCTGTTATTCGACGGCGAAGGGATAGGCCGGATTTTCGGATGTTTCAAGTGATTGACCTCAGACCGCCTTCATGATATTTTTTTGCATGAACAATTATGTGAACCGGGGCCCCTCTAAAGCCCAACAACAAGTTCTTGCCCAGGCCGTATTATTGTTATGATGGTCAAGAATACCTTGGGCCAACGCAAGGACTACTTGCGCGACGCGTCGGAAACGGCCTGAATGAGGGCAGGTACGAAGCGGCCGAAGACACAATTTCATCGACAGAGGTTTTGGATGGCGACAAGAGATTTAGAACAGTTTTTTTCTCCGGAAGACCAAACTGTAGCTGTCCCAAAAACTTTCTTACCTGTTTTTCCGGAGGAAACGGCCATCCTAGAAGCCATTCCTGAAATTGTTGCCGGAAATTTAAGACTGGGGAAGACGAATTTTTTGTCTTGGGTGGATTTCACCCTGGAGCATCCTGATGAAATCTGGGAAATAGGCGAATGGGACCAGAGGAAGATTTGTCATTACCTGAGTTTTCTCGAGTTGGATGGTAGACGACCTGTCTTTGCCGTTGAGGTTTGTACATATGATGACCTGATGGAGGTCAACGATTACTCACTCATTGTAGATGAATCTGAACTGGTTGGGCTAAGGTCCGGGAGACTGGTCTACAGCCGCGCAAAAGAATGGGAAAGGGAACGTCTCGTCCGAACCCTCAATGACCGGGCTCTCCTCAAATACGATGAGGATTGCCTCGACGAGGCAAGAGAACTCATAGATGTTGCTATTCGCGTGAGCGGAAGTGGAACCGCCTATCTATTCAACAACCGAGGACTCATTAGCTGGAAAATGTCCAAGACTGATCAGGCTAAAGAAGATTTTCTGGAGTCCATTAGCCTGGACCGGACCAATGGAGATCCATACTTTAACATAGGCCTGATCTACTTTGATGAGTCTGATTATCGGCGCGCACTCCAATACCTTAGAAAGGCCGTGGAGATCAACCCTGTGGATAGCCAGTTTCTTACGGAACTGGGACATCTCTACCTGGAGTTGGAACGCGAAGAAGATGCTCTGAAACTGTTCCGAAAAGCTTTTGAGAATGCCCCAGACGATCCCCAAGTAGATTTTCATCTTGGTCATTACTTTCTCTACAAGAAACGTAAACCCAGGCATGCGGTGAAATACTATTACAAGGGACTGAAAAAGGATCCGGATGACCAGTTTGCACTTGCGGATCTGGCCGTAGCTCAGTGGGTCCTGGGAAACAGACGTAAGACTCTGGAAATAAATAAAATTCTTCAGCGTAATGCCCGTCTTATGCCGTACACTATAAGCCGGCTCGTCTATCTAAATGTCGAAATGGGGAATTACGAAAAGGCTTTGAAATACTATCGTAAAGCTCTCACCCACGCTGAACCCTTTGAACCGGAATGGCTTCACTACAATGCAGCAGTTGTTTATGCAATGACCGGTCGAGCAAAACAGGCCCTGGACATCCTTGACCTAGCAGTAAAGGCCGGGGGGGAAGCTGTAGTGAAAAGAGCGATGACGGATAAGGCATTGCGGCAACTCAAAAGCACGTCGGACTTTAAGAGACTCATCAAGCTGTCCGCCAGACGGCGCACCCGTTGATCCGCCGGCGGATCGCCCATTGTCCAAAGAAAATAATGCAAGATGAGGCGTTGATTCTCCTCTACGAACGCCAAGACCTGATTTCGCTCCGCGTGCAAACCGCGCGTTTTGCTTAGTTACCAATTTTATGGTGAAGCTGTATTAGTGGATGAGTTGCTGATCTTGCACCCTTGGAGAGCAGGCTGGTTCAACGGTGTACTTTACGGAAGGATTAACTAACAAGTCTCCTTCCATGAAATTTCGTCCTATGAGCATCGGATATTCAAACCCAGTCCGGTCGACTAAATTGACGTCCACTTCTTTGAACACACTTCCGAGGCATATCCCAAGACTGACGACGAGACGCTTCTGAAATCGCCCGAAATGACGCTTGATTCTTCTAGCGCCCACGGCTGGACATTCAATTATTTTTTCTGTGCCTTGGCAATCCGATATTCTTAGCTTTACCCAGTTCTGTCCATCACGTTGGAACTCAGTGACGTCAGCGGCATGCAAGGAACAAGTCACTGCACCTGTGTCCAGTTTTGCCGATATAAAAATGTCTCCAGGGTGAATGGAAACTTTCTCAACCCATCCGACCACCAGATTGCCCTTGCTCTCTCCTGGTGCATTGGATTCAATTGAGATCATTACAATGAGGGATAAGAGAAAAAATGTTATGAGGCGCCTCTCTGAGTTTGAAGAGACTGTTTCCATAACGCTTATGCCCTCTCTCCTTTATACAGACCATGCTGCACTTATTCGCGCTGGGACCAGCCAGAATATTAATAATTATAACACATGACGATTTTTTCCGCAAAACTAAACGGTCTCTCCCTGGCCCTGAGGCAGGACCGTTGACATACAACATGGCCAGGTATATAAGAGTGCAATTCTTATTTAAGAGTACAGTTTTGAGTAATTTAATAAAGAATATTATTAGGTTAAGCTTTATTTTTGGCAGATCCCCGAACTGGGCGGGAGTGAGTATTTTTTGAATAAACTGTATGTTTGGGGTCTGGCATCACTTCTCACTATTATAGGTTTAGGGCTGTTCGCTTACAAGGCCTATTTCCTTGCTTTCCCAATACGACCCGATACCAGTGTCAGAGTGTGGAATGTCGAAACTCACATCAGTTTCGAGGCGAAAGAAGAGCCGGCGAAAGTATCGATTATTGTTCCCATGAGCACTGCCCGGTTTGCCATCACCGGAGAATCTTTCATCTCCAGCGGTTATGGCATTCTGGTGTCGACGGAGGACAGAAACAGACGGGCAACATGGTCAATCCGCAAAGCCACAGGCAAGCAGAACCTTTACTATCAGGCTACGGTCCGGACCGTGCGGATCGCCGTGCTTACACCTGAAGAAGAGCCACCGAAACCTTCAGAACCTGCCTTCCAAGGCTTATCCCTCGAAGCAGCTACATCTCTCTTGCAGGAAGTCAGAGCCAAATCCGCCGACACTGTCAGCATGGTGTCAGAGCTCATAAAGTGGCTTAACGAAGAGCCGCCCAGGCCGCCTGTGAAGGTTCTTCTTGGGGATCAGCCCAAGACTGAAAAGAAGGTCGAAATGGCTGTAAGATTGCTGGCTCAGGCAGGAATAGTTGCGAGATCTGTACATGGGATTCGGCTGCATGAAGAGAAGTTTGATTTCTCCAAAAATATACCTCTGATTCATTGGCTTGAGGTTTATCACAACAAGAAATGGCTTTCATTTAATCCGATGAGCGGTCGCCCCTCCGTTCCTGGTGATTGGCTAGGCTGGTGGAGAGGAAAGCAAAATCCAGTTGCATTGGAGGGAGGAGATAAGCTACGTGTGCGGGTCGCCATTAGCCCAAGATTGGAAGAAGGAATCATTGCAGCACAAGAAACCGGTTCAGTTTCCAAGCCGCTATTGCTTAAATTTTCGCTGTTCAGCCTTCCGGTGAGTACACAGGCTGTTTACCGAGTGCTGCTCATGATTCCTGTAGGTGCCTTTTTATTGGCAATATTCAGGAATATAATCGGGATCAAGACCTTCGGGACCTTCATGCCGGTTCTTATCGGTCTCTCATTCCGAGAGACCGGCCTAGGTACCGGAATCATTCTCTTCAGTATTGTGGTCGCTATGGGTCTGACAATACGCTTCTGGCTGGAGCGCCTGAAGTTGCTTCTTGTGCCGAGGCTGACCGCCATATTGACGGTGGTTGTGTTGTTGATGGTTGCACTGAGTGTTTTTACTCATAGTCTAGGTATGCACCGGGGTTTGTCGGTCGCATTGTTCCCAATGGTGATTTTGACAATGACCATTGAGAGAATGTCGATAGTGTGGGAGGAGCGGGGGCCTGGAGAAGCTCTTACTTCCGGATTGGGGAGCCTGTTGACGGCCATTGCCGCGTTTCTCGTTATGAACATCAAAATAGTTGAGCATCTCATCTTCGTGTTTCCGGAATTGCTCCTCGTCTTATTGGCATCAACACTGATCTTGGGACGCTATTCCGGCTACCGCCTGATGGATCTCCACAGGTTTAGAGTTGTGGCAAAAGGGTAGCTCAATGCTGGTAACTCCCAACAGACTCAGGACGCGTGGGATCCTCGGTATCAACAGACGGAATGCCCAATATATCTTCAGATACAATCCCCGTCGTCTGTACCCGCTCGTCGACGATAAGTTGCGGACGAAAGAACTCGCCATACGTCATGGGATAGCTGTTCCGGATCTTTATGGAGTCATCGAGATGGAAGGTCAGGTCAAGGGGATGCCGCAACTTCTCAAAGCATATTCGGACTTTGTAATCAAACCGGCTCACGGAAGCGGAGGAGCAGGCATTCTTGTCGTCTCAGGCCTATTGAACGGAAAGTTTCGTGAACATGGCGGCGAAATCATAGCCATGGATGAAATAGGTTATCATGTTTTCAATATTCTCGCTGGGTTGTACAGTCTCGGTGGGCAGACGGACAAAGCCGTTATAGAGTATTGTGTACAATTTGATCCGATATTCGAATCCATCAGCTACCGGGGTGTGCCCGATATTAGAATAATTGTTTTTTTAGGTGTTCCAGTGATGTCCATGGTACGTTTACCGACTCATAATTCTAACGGTAAAGCCAATCTCCATCAGGGAGCCATTGGTGCAGGGATTGATATGGCCACAGGCAAAACGCTGGCAGCCGTGTGGAGAAACCAAATAATAGAAGAACACCCCGATACGGGAACTAAGATTGCCGGAGTCAAGATCCCCAATTGGCAGCAACTATTGGAAATTGCTGCGCGATGCTACGAAATTACCGGGCTAGGATATCTAGGTGTGGACATAGTCCTGGACGCTGAGAAAGGTCCGCTCGTCCTAGAACTTAATGTCAGGCCAGGACTCAATATCCAGATCGCCAATGCTTCAGGACTGTTGTCACGACTTGAAGTGGTTGAGGAGGAACATGGTAATTTAGATGATCTAAAGACACGAGTTTCATTTGCCCGAGAGCATTTCGCGTCTGAAAAATCAAGTGTCTGAATTGTCGCACCATAGCTCTACGTACTATCCGTCGGCCTTAATAATCGCACTGGTTCAAGCCAGATAAAGCCTAACCGGCGAGAAGGCTGTTCTCCATGGCTTCCAGGTGTTCCTGTAGATCTTCCCATCGTGCTTCCAATTTCTTGATATCTCCGGCAAGAATGGGCTCCTCTGCCAAAAGGGGCACGACGAGATCCCGCTGCGTGCAAATCGACGGGTCAGACAGCAGGGTTTCTAGTTCCTTTCTCCTTGATTCCTTGACCTCGATCTGTTTTTCAAGCCTTTGAATCTCTTCCCTTATGGGTGTCTGTTGCTTAAAGAGAGCTAACCTCGTCTGGGCCTCCCTCCGCTTGCGCTCTTTTCTGGATTCTTTCCCCGCAGAGTCGGTAATGTCTGGAGCAGGTGGCTTCATCTCAACCGTAGAGGCTTCTCCTTGTTCAGACTCCAGTTGTGTTTTTTTTTGCCAATAATCGTCGTAATTGCCGAGATAATAATCCGGATTTCCTCCGTCGATCTCTAGTATCCCCGTGCATATCTCGTTCATGAGACGACGGTCGTGGGTAATAAGAACCAGTGTCCCCTCGAATTTTTTTAAGCCGTCTTCCAATATCTCGCAGGATGGTATGTCCAAATGGTTTGTAGGTTCATCCATGAGGAGGAAATTCGGTGGGTTGAGGAGGATCTTGGTCAGGGCCAAACGGCTCTTTTCACCGCCGCTCAACACTTTGACCTTCTTGTAAACATCATCTCCGGAGAAGAGGAACGCGCCTAATAGGTTGCGAACTTCTTGTTCAGTAATACCAAGTGAAACAGAGTGGGATTCCTCGAGTACCGACAAGTCCGAGTTCAGGCTTTCGGACTGGTGCTGTGCAAAATAGCCCGGCTTGACCATGTGGCCGTAAGCAACTGTTCCCCCCTCATGAGGCAGGATGCCGGCCATTATCTTCATGAGGGTAGATTTGCCGGCTCCATTAGGTCCAACCAGACCGATGCGGTCACCGCGTTCAACAACGAAGTTGAACCGGTTGTAAACTGTTAAGTGGTCGAAACGTTTGATCAGATCTGTTATCTCAATTACCCTTCGTCCAGATGGAGTTGGCTGTGGAAACTTGAATTTCAAAGTCTTGGGCCGCTGCGGTGGCTGAACTAGCTCAATCTTCTCCAACATTTTTATCCGGCTTTGGGCCCGGCTGGCAGTCCTCGCCTTTACTCTATTCTGATTTATGAATTTCTGGATCCGCTTGATTTTTTCCTGCTGGTTCTTGTATGAAGCCAGAAGGACGTCTTCCTGCATCTGGCGGTTTCTCTCGTAGTCGTCGTAATTGCCTGTATAAAGGGTCACCTTACCTCTGTCCACTTCTACGAGCCGGTGAATGAGTCGGTTCAGAAACGCCCTGTCGTGCGAAACCAATACAAGTGCGCCCTTGAAACCGGTCAAATATTCTTCGACCCATAGAAGGCTCTCAAGATCCAGGTGATTAGTCGGCTCGTCCAGGAGTAGAACATCGGGTTCTGCCAGAAGGATTTTAGACAAAGCTACTCGCATCCTCCATCCACCTGAGAATTCGCTCCACCGTCGACGAGCATCCGCTGAGGTGAATCCGAGTCCCTGGAGAACTTTTAATGCTCTCGCTTCAAGCGTGTAGCCTTGGTACCGCTCGAACTCGTGCTGTAGCCGACCGTGTTCCTCAACCAAGGATTCCGTGTCGGCGCTGTTTTCCGACAGAAGCTCCATCTCGCTTTCTAAACGAGTAAGACTGTCTCTGATCTCTCGGAGTTCATCGGAAACGTTCATAACCTCCTCCAGAATTGGACCGTCGTTGCCACGTATAAGCTCCTGGTGGAGAATCCCCATCCTTATTTTCTTTTCAATGGATACTTCTCCTTCGTCAGGAGAGATGACCCCTTCCATCATTCCAAGGATCGTTGATTTCCCTGCACCGTTGGGGCCGACGATCCCAATTCGTTCTCCGCGGTGAACGCTGATGTTAACCTGTTGGAAAAGGGGTTTCCCG
>CAIXMD010000231.1 GCA_903920415.1 uncultured Desulfomonile sp. | reverse complement strand
CCCTATCAGATTCTCTGCAACCGCTCTTTTGTTGTAGAAGCGCTCGGTCTTCAACGGCGTGAGCCCAAGGTTTGTCACCCACAGACCATAGCTGTATTCGGGTATGGGAAACAATACCCCGTCCTTATCAGGCGTCAACATACGCACGAGCCGCCGAACAGCGACGAATCGCCGAGGCCTGTCCCAACCAGCAACCAAATACTCAAATTCGGCTGTCCACAGACCTTCTTCTCCACGAGCCTTTTGCCAGACCTGTGCTGCACAAACTGCTTTCCAATTGCTAGTCTTAACCTTGATCGCATATCCACACCCAAGTCTCTCGAGCATCTCTACAAAAGCAGAGCTAAAGAAAGCCGAGTCGGCACGGACAATCACTCTCCAGACCTGTTTGGGAAGCAGCGCCAGACACTCCTTCAAAAACTCCACACTCCCATTGGCGCTTGCGGTGTTGCCCGGCCTGAGCCAAACGTTGAGGCATTCCCCTGTTTGACCAATAAAAGCAAAGAGAGGGTTGAGCATTGGCTTGTGCGAGCGCTCGGTATTATGACCCCTGGCTACACCTTCCTGATGGCCATAAGCACTTTTGGCTGAGGAATCCAAATCCAGGTTGACCCGTCCAAACCATTTCTTGTTCCAAATCTTTTGCCTGACTCTGTCCTGTGCCTCGGATAACTCAACACAATTGCGAAACTCAAAACGCTCTAACACGCGAGTCATGGTGCTCACCACCGGAAAACTGTCCCAACCCTGGGTCTTCATAAAGGCTTCATCCATCCCCAGCCGTACAAGATCTGCAAGATGTCGGCAACCGTCGATGACTCCAAGGGCAATTCCCGAGAATATCATGCCCAGCCCATACTCAGTATTTGTACCCCTGTCTATGTTGACACTCCGATCTATGATGCCCTCAATCCCAAGCCTATCCATAAAACGACTCATCAGAATCAGTCCGGCTCGGCTCGTCAATCGCCTCTCGGAAAAACGAGACCGAGGATTCAACATCTTTCCAAATTTGCTCTTGCCTGATCTTGATTTCTTCTTCATACTTCTCAAGTCCCCTGATTTTCTGTTGGAGCCCGGCTCTCTTCACACCAGGAACCTATCAGATTCAGGGGACTTAGAACAGTACAATCTTCATGTCTGAAGATATTTTTTTTCTCCACTCGCAAGATTCAGGTTAAAAGTTAATATCATGTATAGGCTGTTCAAGATTTTACATTGGTATGAAAATTATTTTATGATAAAAGGATCCCACTCGATGCTTGAATACTATATGTGTGGGTTCCGGACGATGGCGCGTGTAATCTGTATATGTAACCAAAAGGGCGGGGTCGGCAAGACAACAACGGCCATAAATCTTGCTTCTTGCACGGCTTTGTCTGAGCGGCGAACATTACTGATCGACCTGGATCCTCAGGCTAATGCAACTACCGGACTCGGTATCCGACTATCACAAGGGGAACCATCAGTTTATGAATTCCTAGTATCTGGAATGAGTCATCAAAGCCTCTTAAGGCCTTCCGAATTGGAATATCTCTACATAATGCCATCTTCCCAAGACCTTATAGGAGCTGAAGTAGAGCTTGTTTCAATTGATGGCCGTGAGTCATTGTTGTCCCGAGCTATAAGTGAAATAAAATTAAATTATGATTACATATTTATTGACTGTCCTCCTGCTCTGGGTTTTTTGACCCTGAATGCGCTTGTGGCTGCTGATTCGGTTATCGTACCAATTCAGTGTGAGTATTATGCTTTGGAGGGTGTAAGCAATATTATCAGGACCATCAGAAGGGTCCAGTTACAATTGAATCGTGCTCTCAGAATTGAAGGGTTTCTGCTTACTATGTTCGACCCGAGGAACAATCTCAGTCACCAAGTGGTTCAGGACGTAAGGAAAAATTTGGCCTCACAAGTATTTGACACCATAATTCCCAGAAATGTGAAACTATCGGAAGCTCCTAGTTTCGGCAAGCCTGTAGTGCTTTATGATATCACGTCTCGTGGAGCCATGAGTTATTTTGCTCTCGCAAAGGAGATTATGGATGCAGAATCTCTCTGTACCGGCCAAGAAGCGTGCGGCATTGGGCCAGGGTCTTAATGCCCTGATTCCTCTGGATCACCCTCTTGATGGCAAGAGTATTGACGCCGGTATACTGCTAGTACCGATCGAGTCTTTATTTCCAAATCCGTATCAGCCTAGAAGGTCTTTTTCAGAAGACTCTCTAAAGGATTTAAGTCAATCTATTAAAGAAATGGGGGTAATTCAACCTCTCATAGTGAGAATTAATTCGGATGAAAAATACGAGATTGTTGCTGGTGAAAGACGCTGGCGAGCTGCAAAGATGGCAGGATTTTCTTTAGTCCCCATCATAGTAAGAAGGCTTTCTGATTCAGAATCACTTGAAATAGCACTTATTGAAAACATTCAGAGGGAAAACCTTAACCCTCTTGATACTGCTGAAGCTTATAACACTCTCATAAGAAAGTTTTCATATACCCAGGAGGCTCTTGCAAAGAAAATAGGAAAGGACCGCACAAGTATTACAAATCATCTCAGACTTTTGAGGCTACCAGAACCTATCAGAGATCAAATTCGACAGGATATGCTTTCCATGGGCCATGCCAGGTCCTTACTGGGAATTAATGACATTTCCACGCAACTAAATTTATCTAAAAAGGTCATCAAGCGCAAACTCTCCGTGAGAGATTTAGAAAAAATAGTCCAGAATTTCAAAGAAAAACACAAGTCTGATGGAAAAATTTTACCGTTGAAAGATTACTTGTTAACAACTTT
>CAIXMD010000230.1 GCA_903920415.1 uncultured Desulfomonile sp. | reverse complement strand
TCATCATCCACCACTAGGATGTGCTTCATAATTCGCCCCGTTTCTCACAAGCCAATACATTGGCCTGCTTTTCATGATGGAAATCGTTCAGCAGTTAGATGTTCAAAGGAATACCAACAGCAAGTCGAAAGAGCAACCCTTTTCATTATTCCATTACGGATCCGACATCCCGTCTGAGTTGCTCTGACAAATCCTTTACCGCAATATTAAGAGCGCGCACTATCGAGGCTGGATCAGTTCCTGAACTGGGCACCTCAATCTTGTAACGTCGTTTCATGAGGTTTTTTTTAGCTCCAGCGCGGGATTCAAAGTCGGTTAAGGAGACCTCAGCCTCGATTAAGGCAGCAGCTTTATCATCTCTAATGAGGCCTCGAAGATCGGTTATTGTTCCTTCCAGAGCGTACCGGTATCGCGCGCTGCTCAACTGATCGACTGTTTTCTCAAAAAGCCCTGCATTTTCGAAATCGCGCAAGACCAGTTCAGTAACCATATCTGCCGGATTCTCCTGCCAGCGGTGTAGCGGAGAAGACTGGTCCTGACCTTTGGATTTAGAGATAACGAGAGAATCGATCCCCACTGATTGGGAGAGAAGGAATCTATAGATCATTATAGTTTCAGGTATGGAGGCTCTGGAACTTTTATTTTTCTGTGCCAATGGGTAGTCAAATGCATGATATATGATACCTTCTCTCGACGTATAAACGCAACTCCCACACAGACCAAGTAGAGTCAGCAGAACAATCAAGAAGCGGGGTCTTCGAAGACGGCAATTCGTCGATACAGGTTTCGTGGCATGAAAAATCTTGGCCTGATTGGGGGAACTCCTATCCGTCGCGACCCCGTACACCAGAACCTCTCCTCTGTACCTGTAGTCACTAGTAGTTATTAATACCGTAGTTCTTTCAGGCGCCATACTTCAAATGGTTACAATAAAACGAGGGCCGTCCAAAGCGAGCCGGACGTCATCGAGTCGAGTTGATAGTTAATTTTCATCGCTTCTGCCCAGACTTTTCGTCGGTCCCGAATATTATACTCGAAGGCTTCAATCTGATCATTCTGGTAAAATCGATCAGGTTGTCCGCACTACGATCCAGTTTTTGGCTTAGACGGTTAAAGTTGTTGTCAGTTCTCCTAATGGCCCGATCCACACTACGAATTGTTTCGGTACTTTCTTGCAGGAATTCTGACGTCTTATCCAATGTACGAGTGATATTCTTGCCGACTTGAACTCGGGATATTTCTTCATTAAACTTTCTCGCTGTATCTTTGATTTCTCTCAAGGCATCGGCTGCATCAGAACCTATGGCATCAAGTTTCGGATCAGCCAAAATCTTGTCCAGCCTTACAGCTACCTTCAGAAGATGATTGGAAATCCTGTCAACATCTAACGCATTTACCTTGTGGAAAATTTTTTCTAGTGCGTTGCCTATTTCGCGTATGTCCGAGGAGTAGGTGTTGATGACGCGGTAGGGGGGGGTAAAGTCCAAGTCTATCATCTCCCTGACCTGATCTGGTCTGAACGTGTCCATTTCGAGATACTTTTGTCCGGTAAGTCCCAAGAGATTCATTTTTATTCCCATATCATCGGTTAGCTTAAAGTTCCGGTCCAGGCTCATTACCACCTCAATTAATCTCCCATCAGGGGCCATACGAATAGCCTTGATCCGCCCCACCGGAACGCCTCGGAACTTTACCGGACTGTCTGACTCCAGTCCTTGAACACTCTCAGTGAAATACGCGACTGCAATCTTCGAATCCTCGAAATAGCGGGAAGCACCCAACCAGATGACTGTTGCAACCGAGAGCAGCAGGCTCATCACCACAAAAAGTCCTATTTTCAGTTTATTGGCCTGGCTAGACATGGTCGCATCCTCGAACCGCGAAGATGAAAGCTTGGGGCCGAAACTCCGACACTGAACGACAAATATTTTTTCCTCTGTCTAAAACCAGGAGTTTCCACCAAACTCGAGTCGCCTGTGTTCGTTTCAATCTGTCACCATTATATCAGGAAAAATAGAGACTAGGAAGGATCTTGCTGTCTTGGGTGCTTCATTCTGGTAAACTCTCAGATTTTTCTCCAGCCGCCGTGCGGTTGAAAAACTCCTTGACCCGCAAGTCATCACTGCTCGTTTTCAGTTCTTCGGGTTTACCTTGAGCAATAATACCTTTTTCTTTGGCGTCCAGCATGATCACACGGTTGGCTATACCAAATATACTGGCAAGTTCGTGAGTCACCATAACGATAGTCGTTCCCAACGTGGCTGTGATTTTCAGTATCGTCATATCAAGTTCTGCACTGGTAACTGGGTCAAGGCCCGCTGAGGGCTCGTCAAAAAAAAGAAGTTTTGGATCCAGGGCCATAGCTCGTGCCAAGGCTGCTCTTTTCTGCATGCCTCCACTGAGTTCGGACGGAAGGTATTTCGCGCAGCCTGTCAGACCTACCTGGGAAAGTTTCAATGCAACAACTTGTTCGATGTTTCGTTCAGCGAGGGTGGTGTACTGCTGGAGAGGAAATGCCACATTTTCCGCGACGGTCATGGAACTGAACAATGCGCCGGATTGGAAAAGTACCCCTATGTTGCGCAGTAAACCTTCGGAACCGCCATCAGCAAGAGATCTCACCCTTTCCCCGTCAATCATCACCTCACCTTGTTTGGGTTCGACGAGTCCGATCATAGCCTTGAAAAGAGTGCTCTTCCCGCAGCCAGACCGTCCCAGAACAGCCAAGACTTCTCCCTGATGGACATCGAATGAGACCTCTCGCAGAATTATCTCATCCCCATACCCAACGGTGAGGTTCCTGACGGATATAATCGGGGCGACAGATCCGCCGTCAGTCGATGATGCAGATCGTTCCATAGTGGAGACCTTGTTCAGCCCTTGATTTTGTCCCGGAATCAAGATTTAAAGACCGGGGGAGAATAGTAGAATAGTATTGAGAATATTGCATCCGTCACCGTGAGTATGAAGATACATGTTACAACGGCTGAAGTAGTTGCAGATCCTACACTCTCAGCACCGCCTCGGACTTGAAATCCTCTTAGACACCCTATCATTGCTATTTCAATCCCAAACACGATGCTCTTGGTCAGGCCCTTCAGCACATCGCTCAGTTCGAGAACCTTATGAAGCTGATTGAAATAGCCGGTGGGGGTTATGTCCAGAGACAATACAGCGACAACACACCCGCCAATAATGCCGGCGAGGTCCCCAATTAAGGTGAGGCACGGAACTGAAAAGGCGACGGCGATGATGCGGGGGGACACAAGATACCTCATAGGATCTATTCCCATGACTCTGAGGGCGTCCACTTCTTCATTCAGTTGCATTGTACCGATATGAGCTGCAAAAGCTGCGCCTGATCGCCCGGACACAATAAGCCCAGTCAGGAGAGGCCCCATTTCTAGCACTATTGAAAGACCTACGAGATCCGCCACGAAAATATTTGCTCCGAATTTGCGGAGTTGAATTGCCGCCTGGAACGCTAGAATTGCCCCCATGAGGAAGCTCAGGATGGTTACTATGGGAACAGCATCGGTACCAGATTTCTCAACAAGTTTCGATAAACCGTCCCAACGCAACTTTCCCGGATGTGACAGGTCCTTGATCAACGCCTCTACGGCTCCCCCGATGAAGGCCAGGATATCCCGTCCCGTAGTGTAGACGTTCAGCGCACCCTCCCCTAATTGTATCAAAAGGCTAGGTTGCGATCGCGGCTGAAGAATGCCGGCACTGTCAAATTCCTTAAAGTCAACGAAATCCAGTAAACCCTGAATCCGTGCTGGAACGTTGTCCAATTTCAATTTGTTATTCAATCTTGCGCAAACTTGGAACATTTCCACCAGAATCGCAGTTCCTGAGCTATCGAAATATTCTACCCGGGCCAAGTCCAACACAACATTTCTGAGCGGTTCTGCCTCGATGATTTTGACTAATTCTTCTCGGACAAGTTCCGCGGTGTCCATGGATATCTTTCCGGAAAGACTTATGTGGAGGTCGTCAAATGCCCCTTTCTCAATACTAATTGAATACGTGCTATCTATTTTGCCGTCGTGTTCTTCAGAGAACTGTGCTTTTGGCTGATTTTCATGGGCCGTATCCCATCGCATAGTTCAATCTCCGAAATCTGAAAATAGACCCAGCCGGTTCAGCAGACCTTTAGTGGGCTCCACTTCTCCCGCAATAGCTGAACCATTTCTTAGCCCAAATACGAACGATAGGCAACCTGCAACAATCACTACTGCTCTTCTGCAACTGCCTCGGTGGAATCATCCTTTTGTGAAAAGAAGGTTTCGATGTCTCGAGGGTCCCGGTACAGGGGGCTGGAGTAAAGGCTTCTCAAAAAAATACGGCCATAGGGCTTGGTAAGGATTCGGGAGTCAAGTATGCAGAGTACACCTCTGTCCGAACGAGTTCGTATAAGCCTTCCGAGCCCCTGTTTCAAAGCGATAACTGCCATTGGAACTTGAAAGGAATAGAATGGTTCATTGTTCTGTTTTCTAAGTTTTGCGAGCCGGGCTGAAACTATTGGATCATTTGGGGAGGCAAAGGGAAGGCGATCTATAATAACGCATGACAAAGCTTCACCTTGAACATCAACCCCCTCCCAAAAAGATGCAGTTGCAAATAGTACCGACCCTGGATTTTCTCGGAACTCTCTCAGCAGATAAGTTTTAGGCTTTGAACCCTGAATGAGCAGTGGGAAGGGTACAGAACCGTCAACTTTTCTATGTACGGCTTCCATGTTGCGATAGGAAGTGAACAGGACAAAGGCTCTTCCGCTCGTTCGCTTCAAGATCTCGGTGACATTAGTTGCCATGGCATCGGTGAATCCGGGAGAATTCGGCTCGGGGATCGACTTTGGAATGTAAAGCATCGTCTGCCGTGCGTAATCAAAAGGAGAGTCCAGTATAAATTCGGAAGCGGGGAATTCGTCATCTAATCCCAAGCGGGATTTGAAGTAATCAAAATTTCCGCCTGAAGACAAAGTTGCTGAAGTAAACACGACAGCCGGCACTTTTTCATAAAGTCTGGATCGAACCATTGGGCCTATATCAACGGGGGAAGCATGAAGCATTACGTTCCTGTCTCTTCGTTCGGCCCAGCATGCGTAATCTCCGGTTGGTTCGTCGCTCAGTATGGTCCTGAGTTCGAAACTCATCTCGTGGGCACGCCGAGCTACGGTCCGCAATTCTTCAGACACGTGAGACAGATTACGCACCATGGCGGCAAGGCGGTCCAGATTTTCGCAGATCAAGTTACGGGTTTCTATTGTTTCAGGGTCGACGGACTCGATTCTTTCGCCAAGGGGGCCTATTTCAGAAAAAAGGCCAAAAAGACCGCGGCCTCGTTCCTCTACGGCATTCAGAGCTTTCTGAAACTTTTCCTCGTCTACTTTTGACTCCTTTAGTTCGGAGCGCGTATCACGGATGAAACGTGCCAGTTTAAAGAAGCTCATGTGAAAACCGAAATGCTGAGTGGCTGCGTCCTCCAAGCCATGGGCCTCATCTATGATAAGTGCTTCGTAACGTGGAATCACCTCTCCAAATCCCGATTCCCTGATAGCAAGATCCGAAGCAAGAAGGTGATGATTCACAATCATCAAGTCTGATTCCAAAGCACGTGCTCTCATTTTATTGACGAAACATTCATCTTTATCGGGACACCTCTTCCCCAAACAAGTCTCAGTGTTGGAACAAATCTCCGGCCAAATATTATTATCATCCGGTAGGTTTTCCAGTTCTGCCCTATCTCCTTGACCAGTCTTTCGAGTAGCACGGTACCAATTCAAGATTTCTTCCGCAAAGTTGTTATTATTTGAGACCAGGAGGTGAGGTTGACGTAGGAATCTGCGGAATTGTGAGTGGCACACAAAATTTCCGCGTCCCTTAAGAAGAGCCGTCTTTAAACCACGGAAAATCACTTTCTTTACGAATGGAACGTCTTTATAAAATAGCTGCTCCTGGAGGTTTTTTGTTCCTGTTGATATTGCTACCCTCTTTCTACATAAAGCCGCGGCAATCAGATACGCCAATGTCTTCCCAGTCCCCGTAGGGGCCTCAATGACCAGACGATCATCGGATTCCAGAGCTTTGAATACTTCCAAAGCCATGACGATCTGTTGCTCGCGATGTTCGTAACCGAGTATAGATCGGGCCAGAATGCCTCCGGGGCCGAGTATGGAGTAGATTTTTTTGGCGTAATCTTGCACGTTACCTCGATCTCCCGAACATGGTTCGTAGCAGGAATGTCTTAAGGAAGCTCTTCCCCAGTTATTATCAGCCCAGATTTCCCCTCACTTACAAAACCATCCAACCATCTCAAGTCTCATCTCGTTTTTTCCGATACTCTACGGCTCGAGCCAGAATGCCTTCAGACCAGAGCGGCGTCCCCAGGGCATGTAGATGGACGTAGGTTCCCAGTGCGTTGCCGCTACAAATCCCGTCGTGAAGGCCGTCCATGCCATGTCCTCTCAATACCCGGAAAGAGTATGTCGAGTCATGTTGATCGGTTCCAATAACGTATGAGTAGTGGAATTCGTGTCCTGTGAGGACGGTTCCAATGGGGAAAAAGGGATTTGAGCCTGAGACTTGGACACGAATATATCCGTGCCCCTGAGGCTTTCGTTCGAGCACCGTATCTACTGGGAATACTCCCACCATTGGATAGACTTTTTCATCAATGTGAAGGTTCCTGGAAAGATACATCAATCCTCCGCACTCCGCGTATACGGGAAGCCCTTTTTGAACAGCATAACGAAGTGATTCCTTGAAGACTACATTTTCGGCGAGGCTATTTGCATGAGTTTCCGGGAAACCCCCACCTATGTATAGGGCATCCAATCGGGGCAACTCCACTGGCACAAGTGCGCTAATTTCCACTAGTTCAGCCCCGCTTCTACAAAGGGCTTCCAAATTTTCAGGGTAGTAAAACTGGAATGCCGAATCCTTTAGCACGCCGATACGAGGGCTGCAGTGATATGCCTGCCCTTCCCCATCAATCTCAGGCTGGTCTTGTTGGTCAAGGATGCCGGCACAGGAAGCTATTTCCAACAATCGATTCAGATCTAGACTTTGTTCTGCAACGTCCGCCGCCTCTTCAATAAATTCTAAGGCCTTGGGATGCTCGTACAGTGGGAGAAGACCCAAATGTCTTTGGGGAAAATTTTCTAGAGGGAGCTTCTTGACTGATCCTATCACCGGAATCGAGCACACTTGCTGGATGGATTCCCTTAGTATCTTTTCGTGCCTAACTCCTCCAACTCGATTCAGTATTACCCCTTTCAGCTCCAAGTCCGGATCCAGAGCCTGGCACCCGATTACCAATGCAGCCACTGTCCGTGTCATTTTTGTTGCGTCTATAATGAGTATCACCGGTGATCTCAATAGTTTCGCCAATTCGGCGGTGCTGAAACTACCCGCCGAGTCCACCCCGTCAAAAAGGCCCCGGTTCCCTTCAATCAATGAAACATCCCGCCCCAAGGATCTCTTTAAAAAAGAAGCACGAACAACTTCTTGATCGAAC
>CAIXMD010000229.1 GCA_903920415.1 uncultured Desulfomonile sp. | reverse complement strand
ATCGAACCTGCGACCTGCGGATTAGGAATCCGTCGCTCTATCCCCTGAGCTACGGGGGCACGGTGGGAAACATTGCATAATTGACTCAATTCCTATAACGTTAGTGCAATACAGAGAAAAATGTCAAATCTTTTCTTGGACGCCCACCACTCAGGAAATCGGAACTACCACTATGGAAGAGTACGAAATGGTACTGATCGAAGCTCTCATCAAGCACTTCAAGCTGGATGACGTGAAGGAAGCCCTCGAAGAAGTGGGCATAGGCGGAATGACCGTCACCGAAGTGATGCAGACGTCAATGTCAAAGCTTCGGGGCCGCTCACCCGTCTCTCGAGAATCTTTCTCGGGTTTGTTTCCCAAGACAAAGATAGAAATAGCCGTCCCCGCTGCCCTGGCCGAACGTGCTCTGGAAGCCATCTGCCTCCACGGCTCCACCGGCAAGAATGAAGACGGGATCATAGTGGTGAGACGAATCGAAGGTGCCATGCGAATCCGAACCGGCGAGACGGATTCGTCAGCTCTTGCACCTTAACTGCCTGACCGGCGGGATAGAAAAAACGGGCAAGCACGCACAGCGAAACATAACATCCCCAAAACAAGACAGGTTTATTCATCCACGGATCGATTCCACGTCACATTGATCCCCAAAGTTCGCCGCGACATCTTTCTGAAGGGCCTCGAGATCCTCTACCGTTTCCACCTCCACCACAAGTTCCCCATTATCGAAACATTTGAGACGTCCATGGGTTTCTAACACTTGGATGGCCTTTTTTGGGTCAATAGTAATCCATCCTTTCATTCGTCTCACCAGTTCAGAACCGCTGAAACCGCGCTCTATCACTAGGTCGATGTTCCTGTACTTTGCCTTCCATCCGATGAGGGCCGGCTTCACCAAGAAAGGTGTTACGGGGTCATGCATTGCTGCACATCGAAACCAAACTCTAGCTCTGATCATACGATAGTTTTCTCCTTCGTCATATTTGGTTACTCAATATTACTTCAATCAGCGAATCATATCAGGCGGCGTTTTATGGGCACACGTATCTGCCTTAATAAAAAGAACTTTTCAAATGGATCGAGATGTGTTATAGAATAGCCCATTAACCAATGAATTAAACAAGAGAAAAAAGTTTGGCACATAAGGAGAAAATGATCAAGAAGGAAAATTCGGAAAATCGCAGGGATCTTCTGTGCCGCTTGCCGGTTCTATGGGGAATTCTTAGCCTGATCTTCCTTTGTTGGTCAACGACAGCTCCGGCCAAGAGCGGGGATCCCCTCAAGCCGGCTCTCAGTGAGAAGGTTTCTCAGAAAAAAATACTTAAGAAACACAATATCAAGAAGAACAAACCAGTTTCGCAGGGTGTTCAGGCCAAAGCGTTCTATTGCGTGAATCCCTCAAAGAACGAGACCTTGATGGAACGGAATCCGGACCAGAGCATGCCGGTGGCCAGTCTCACCAAGCTCGTGACCGCGCTCGTCGTACTGGATCACATGCGCCTGGATCGTAAAGTCACCGTACCCGACCACATCAAGACAATACCAAAATCAGTGGTAGGGCTGAAACCGGGCGACAACGTGTCGGTGGAGGACCTGCTCCACGGCCTGCTTATCGGGTCAGGTAATGACTGTGCAGAGACTCTGGCATGTGCCTTCACGGGAGGGAAACAAAAATTCGTCGAATCCATGAACAAGAAGGTGAGCAGCCTCGGTAACCAGCGCACTTTCTTTTTCACTCCCAGCGGCCTGGACCGAAAAAACGGCAACGAGCAGGAAGCCAAGAACTCAGGGGATGTGGACTTTAATGTGTCCACGGCGCGGGAGATGGCTCAAATAGCAAGGATAGCATTCTCAAATAAAACGATTCGATCAATCAGCCTGAAGAAATCCCACATTATTGCCAGCAATATGAACAAGACCGGTTACCATGTCAAAACGACAAATAAACTTCTCAGAGACAATCTTCCTCTCATCGGAGGTAAAACGGGATACACGTCTCGGGCCGGCCATTGCCTGGCATCGGAATTCATCTCAGGTCATGACATAGTTCTCATCGTAGTATTAGGCAGCCCTGACCATTTTCGGGACACCAGGCTGGTTTATAGAACTGCCCTTAAGAAAACCAAGGCTGCAACAAGTCCGCAGGCACCCGGTTCCAAAAGGGTTGCAGCCAATTAAAGCAGAAACTTTTCATGGTTTGGGCAGTGAAAAAAGAAAATTTATCCATTCACCGGGCTTGGTTTCGCACCATATTCGCCCTCCATGGGCCTCGATGATCTTACGTATGTTGTAGAGTCCGAGCCCAGTACCCCTTTTTTCCCTTGTCGTCTCGTCATGCACCCTGTAGAACTTATCGAAAATCTTTGTCGCCTGATCAGGCGACACTCCGGGCCCTTCGTTCCAAACATTGAAAATGTAGCAGTCAGTTTGTTCGACGACGCCATAGGCTATCTTTCCATTGGGATGACGATACTTCAGGGCATTTCCGAACAGATTACGGTAGACAATTTCGAGAAGACTTGGAGATCCCTTGAGTTGAATGGCTCCAACACCACCCATGCTCTCATCGTAACTCTGGAATGATTCGGGATAACGTTCCTTAATTCCGATCATAGCAGGTAGTATCACGTGCTCATAGAAATTTTCGATACTCTCTTCCCGAACTTGAAAACCCCCATGCTCAATTTCGGCCATGACCAGAAAGTCCCTGCTCATGGCCTCTAGGAATATTGCATGATGATAAATGATATTTAGTTGGTCCTTGCGCACCGGGTCCGTCTCACGCACAAGGAGGCGCGCCACAAAACCAGCTATGACTATGAGCGAATTTTTCGTCTCGTGACTGATAAAATTGATCGTCTCTCGATAGTTCTCATTTAGTCTCTCCAATTCTCGTCGGACGGCATTTTCTTTACTGATGTCCTTGCTGACTCCCACCGTACCGAGAGTGTGGCCTTCCTCGTCCTTGAGTAGGGAAAGGGTCAATGAAATTTCACGAATGTCTCCATTCTTGGCCATAAGTTTGGTTTCATAATTGCGAAGGCCTCCCGAAACGTTAATCTCTTGTTGTATTTGCTCGCGTTCATCAGGATCCAGCCAGATGTCACCAATTTTTCGACCTTGCATCTCCTCCGCAGTGTAACCAAGTATCTTTTCTGCTCCATGATTAAATTCCACGATACGGGAGTTCAGGTCCGTGGTTACAATCATATCTTCCGATGACCTCAGAATTCCCTCAAGATAGACGGTTTCCTTGGCGAGAGCTTCTGTTCTGGTCCACATTTCCTTTTTCAGGTTCAGGGCGAGCTTCTTGTAACGTTCCTCGGATTGCCTGAGCATTGCTTCAAGGTCTGATATCTCTACTTGACGACTGATGAGATCTGCGGCTTCTTCGAGAAAATATTCCTCTTCAGCAAGAGCCGTCTGCTCTCCTGGGCAATTTGCGGACAGTCGCCCCCGTGATTTGCCCTCCACCATGATCTCCTGAACGTAGAGATGGCCGTGAATCTCATTTGGCCGTTCCCCATAAACATGATTATCGATTTCCAGCCAGACAAAGCTTCCACCCGGGTCACTCAACGACGATCGTAGGTGGTTCAAAACATGAGACATTTTTTCCCGCAATGGGGCGCTACCCATCAGATCCCTGCTCACCGACAAAAGGCCGGTAAGCTTGTTCAGGGAATTATGTGGAGTTGGGTCGCTTTTTCTCCGAAGTTCGAGGCAAGACGACTCATGAGTAGGATCGGCGATTAGCTCAAGTATCAGCCCGTTTGCACCCACATCAGGCACAAAGCGCACCTGGATGGAGAACTCCCGTCCTCGCCTGTTGTGGACTTGAGCCTCAATGGGGCCGCTGCGTCCATGGACAAGGTCTTCGAAGGGACAAAATGGGCAAATGGAGTGAAGTCCTGCCAAGGCCTCGTAACAAAGCTTAGATCCCGTCGTCCCAACAATTTTTTCCAGATAAGAGTTTACTTGAAGGACGCTGTTGTCGGGCCTAATGAGAGCGGCCCCGAACGGGAAACTCTCCAGAAACAATTCTATGGGGATTGCTCCTGATTCTCCTCGAGAGAGAGGATGAGAATCGGGCGTTTTCTGTTTCATGCGTGTGAACTCGGAAAGAAAAGCTCCATCCCGGTTACTGGACGAACAAGGAGAACAGGATGGCTTGTGGTTGCAAGACCCTAATTGATTAAGCTCTCTCTTGATTTAAAGTAAGACCCAAAGAAGTATGGCCGCTCAAATCTAATACTAATCTGGTTTTTATCCCAGTTTACCAACGAAGTCAATGTCCAGCCATCTTAAAACCTTGCTTAAGGTTACAAGCGATATGAAATCGAAACAACCTCGTGGTCTTAATGGATCCTGTTTGCTTTACTCTAATAATATCTATTCGCTATGCTGAACGAATTCTGATTACTCATAAGCGAGGATTGAGTCGTAAAATCCCTTGCAGGCTAAGGCTGGAAATTCCACCATGGATCAAATTACAGGAGGTGCATTTTTTCACTTGACGGGACAAGAGCGCTCCAGCATAATACCACAGGATTTTGCAAAAGGCAGAATCTTTGATTACTTGTTCCTCCTGCTTTCATCCAAATCGGGGTTGCAAGCAAAACTATTTTGAGGAGCCGCGCTATGACTGTTTATGAAGTATTGGACATGCTTTACGGCATCCTGAACACGACGGGCATTATGAATTTTAGCTGGAAATTTTTGGTCATGTGGGGCATCAGCTTTCTGTT
>CAIXMD010000228.1 GCA_903920415.1 uncultured Desulfomonile sp. | reverse complement strand
TCTTGATCAATTCTATGAGATTCGGAAACCGCGTTTTTTAGTTCTTCGGCAGCGGTGTGAAGTTCGAACTGAATCGTTGACCTGTCTTGTTCCAGCTCTTTCAGGAGTAGGCGAGTCTTTCGACTTTTCTCTTCGTACTCTTTCTTTTGTTCCTCGATCTTCTTCAGGCGGTCTAGGAGATGCCTGACAGCGTTTCGATCCGTTTCTATGACACCTCTGACGGATGTCAGCGCAATGTCGGTCATGTGGCGTTCTTCAAACAGATCCTTTAAGGATTTATCCACATTCAGGGCCTGCACTCGCTCTGTTTCCAGTCGCGCATGTAATGACGCAAATTGAGATTCCTGTTTCAAAAGTACTGAACGCGTTTTCTCGAGTTCATTCCTCGAACGGCTGTATTGTTCCAAGGCATCATGGCAGCGGTAGGCTTGTAGGGCTACGTCCAGCTCTCTTAGGCGATCCTGTAACTTGCGGTAGCGTTCCGCTTTGATTGCATGCCTTCTGAGCGAGGCGCTCTGGCTCTTAACCTCGGCGATGACGTCTTTTATCCGCTCCAGGTTTCGGCTGGTTTGCTCGAGTTTCTTGAGAGCCTCTTCCCTCCTGGACTTGTAACGGTTTATCCCTGCTGCCTCTTCGATAAGGACGCGGCGATCTTCGGGTTTCGATGCCACGACCATTTCAACACGCCCCTGCTCGATGACTGCGTACGAATTCCGTCCCACGCCAGTGTCCAGAAACAGGTCGGTGATGTCTGAGAGACGACAAGGAATGTTATTGATCTCATACTGAGATTCGCCGTCACGAAAAAGCCGGCGTCCAATCATTATTTCGTCGTAATCGGACATGGAAGGCGGAGCGAGACCTTCAGTGTTGGACAATATCATTTGTACATCGGCCATGCCCACAGGTTTCCGGCTTTCGGACCCGTTGAAGATGACGTCTCCCATCTTCTGCCCCCGGAGGATACGGGCCCTCTGTTCCCCAATCACCCAGCGGATGGCTTCCACAACATTGCTTTTCCCGCATCCGTTGGGCCCCACAATCAAGGTAATGCCCGGTTTGAATTCAAGAACAGTCTTGTCGGGAAAACTTTTAAATCCTTTTATTTCGAGCCGTTTTATTTTCATTTCAGTGTGCGGGCAATTTGTCGAATCGGGCGGATACTAGCCGCACTGGATGTCGGAGTAAAGTAAAAAGGTGTTATTGACGTCAGGGAACTGGGGGCTTTGTTCAATGATATGAGACCCCTCTTTTATAGGTTTCAGTTGGTGTCCCCTTCGGAAGGCCTTACGATACTCAAGATTTGTTTATTTACGCGGTGGCTCGTCATCTCTTGTCCATGGAGATATCCAGTATGGCACGAGAAATTTTGTCAGCGTAATCTACTATCCCCGTACCTGCCTGGATACTGTTCACGATCACAGCGAAGGCAAATATCCGGCCTTCAGGAGAAATTCCGTAACCGGCCAGAGCATTGACCCCTCTAAGTGTTCCGGTTTTTGCCCTAATTCTTCTTTTCACGCCTGGGCCAGAGAATTTCTCCTTCAAGGTCCCATCCACCCCCGCCACTCCGAGGGAAGCCATGAATTCCCAGTTATAGGTAAAGTCGCGGGCTGCAGCCAGCAGGACTTTAACAAGAGCAGAAGCACTGAGTCGATTATTGCGCGACAGGCCGCTGGCCTCGCTGAGCGAGAAGTGCGTTTCATTTACCCCGCATTCAATGAGATGGCTGCGAACAACCGATAGCCCCTTTTCCCTTGTGCCTGGGTAGCCATGTACCTTGGCCCCTAGTGCGAGA
>CAIXMD010000227.1 GCA_903920415.1 uncultured Desulfomonile sp. | reverse complement strand
GGTAAGACACTCCGAATGCACCCGTACGAGCACCGCTTCATCGGGACTGATCTCACCTTTTACCAACGCCACGTGGTTGTGTTTATCCACGTCGTTTTCGTATACTATAAGCCTGAAATCACCTCCGAATTCGGTCGGAAGGACTGTTTCAGCACCACGTCTTACCAGCCGTTCATTTCGCATGCGATGTTGAATCAAGTCCTTGATAGTACAGATTTTCAATCCATGTCGTTCCGCCATGACCATAAGGTCGGGCAGTCTGGCCATTGACCCATCATCGTTCATCACCTCACAAATCACTCCTGAAGGCTCAAACCCTGACAATCGGGCCAGATCCACACTGCCTTCGGTCTGGCCGGCTCGTACGAGAACGCCACCGGTACGAGCCATAAGTGGAAAAACGTGACCAGGAGAAATGAGGTCATGAGGGACAGCATCCTTGTCTACGGCCGTAAGAATCGTCACACAGCGGTCGTAAGCCGAGATCCCGGTAGTCACGCCTCGCGATGCTTCAATTGAGACCGTGAATGCGGTTCCGTAAGGGGACTTGTTGTTGGAAACCATCATGGGTATATCCAGCGACTGTATCTTCGGGGGGGTCATGGACAGGCACAGCAAACCCCTGCCATATTTCGTCATGAAATTGACTGCTTCGGGAGTGACTTTCTCAGCAGCCATGGTGAGATCGCCTTCGTTTTCCCGGTCTTCGTCATCAACAAGTATTACCATCCGGCCTTGCTTAATTTCTTCGATACCTTCTTCAATGGTGGCCAGCGCGCCCATGAGCGCATCCTCCTTTACATAAAACCGTATTTTTCAAGAGTTTTTTCGTCTATACTGGAATTTTTCGGTCTGGCCGGTAGAAATTTCTCAATATACTTTCCGATCAGGTCAAATTCCACATTTACCCTATCATTGATCTTTTTTTGGGTCAACCCCGTCAACAAGGCAGTATATGGAATGATCGTGATCCAGAAGCGATTGCCCTGAACACTATTGACCGTGAGACTCACCCCGTCCACGGCTACGCTGCCCTTTTCAATGAGATAGTGCCCTGAGTCTACCGATATACCTATGAGAAAACCAGGACCGGACTGACGTTTCTCATGGATCCGTCCGACGCAGTCCACATGGCCTGATACCATGTGTCCTCCGATGCGTGAGCCAAGAACCATTGCTTTTTCCAGGTTCACACCCTCCCCGGTCTTCAATTCGCCAAGGGTAGTCACCCGGAGAGTTTCAGGCGAAACGTCCGCTGCAAATTCCCGATTAGATGTATCTGCCGAAGTAGCCGTGAGACAAACACCATCCACGGCGATCGAATCACCCTGTTTCACGTCGGACAAATCAAGGTCGGTAAAAAATCTGATCCTCACAAATCCGCCTTGGGTATCTATCCTTGTTACCTGACCTCGACCTTCAACGATCCCGGTAAACATCGAGTATCCTCTCTATTCGCAGCATGCTTCTCCCTTTAATATTATAATCAAGATCTCTACGAAACGATCCTCTGCCAACAATAAATGCTCATACCAATTTCCCTTTCCTCATGCAACATTTGCAGGCAGGGATACCCTCACCATTGAAAGATTTCTTCTCTCACACTGTTACTATTGGGCAGCGAATCGGCATAAGTCAGAATTGTCACAAAGTTTGACTTTATGCCATTACACATCAAGTCTCGCAACACGACTTATTTTGCAACCGCTTTACCATGTGCCGGTAGTGCACCCTTCCCATGGAGGCCAGGATATTTGAACGGACATGAGGTACGTCTTTGTCAATACTGGTCAAGAGTGACTTTACCCATTGTCGACGTGAACCGCTCATTCCCTGATAGGAGCAGAAGCACCCTAAAATAGGTACTCCGAGGCTTTGTGCAAACTCCCGAGTCATTTCCTCCTTAACGTATACCAACGGGCGGATGACTCTGTTTTTCCCATCGTCGGCTAAAAGGTCGGGGCTCATCGCTTTTATCGTCCCATTGAAGAACATGTTGAGAAGAAGGGTCTCGACAAAGTCATCCATATGATGGCCAAGCGCTATCTTGTTCCAGCCGTTATCAGCAGCGTATGTGTAGAGCAAGCCTCTACGCAATCGTGAACAAAATGAACAGGGATTAGTGCCCTCTTCAAGATTTTCATTGATCACATCGACAATGCGGCCGCGAATAAGGTGATAGGGGATTCGGTCTTTGATCAGCCTTTCTTCAATAAGCCCGCAATCGAAACCAGAGGGGCCGGGATGAACCGTCACCGCTCCCAGGTCATATTTTATCGGAGCCCTTTGCTGAATTGCTTTCAAAGAATAAAGAAGCGACCAGGAGTCCTTGCCGCCTGACAGTGCCACCAAGATACGGTCGCGATTTTCAATTAGTCCGAAATCACCAATGGCTTTTCCTACGAGACGCGTTATCTTCCTCACCAGATGATTTTTCATGTATTACTCAATATCCGACGATGAGACGATATAGAAATGAAATGATAAGCCATTATAGCAGAGGATGGGCACTAAATTTGTCACGTGCGATAGCGTCAGTTGTTTTTTTGTTATATTTTCACTATTACGTGAACCGTGGCGCCGTGTGACATAGGACGATTGCTAATTCATGTGCCGAACCTTTTTGCGGCCGGCTAAAATTTTTTTGGTTTTGGAGCGAAATTTTGATTTTTCTGAATACTGTTGCAAAACTCTTCAACGGAAAACCACTTTTCCAACAGGT
>CAIXMD010000226.1 GCA_903920415.1 uncultured Desulfomonile sp. | reverse complement strand
CCGGCACCGGCTTCAATCGCTTCAGTGATACGGAGTTCTGCAAATCTTTCCCCAGCCTTGGTCTCCATCCAGACTCGCCCGCCGCCCCCCCCGCAGCAAAGGCTGTTCTTCCTGTTTCTGGGCAGTTCCTTGATATCTGCTCCTGGAATAGCAGCTATTATTTCCCTGGGCTGATCATAAATGTCGTTGTGCCGACCCAAATAGCACGGGTCGTGCATTGCCACAGGTCCTGCGCCATCACCCGAAAACTTGAGTCGCCCGTCTATTATCGCCTGCGAAAGGATTTCAGTGTAATGCACGACCTCCCATTCCCCACCCAGTTCCGGGTAGTCGTTCTTAAAGGTAAATAGGCAGTGCGGCGACGTAACGATGATCTTTTTCACTCCTCTGCTCTTATAAAGGTCTATGTTGGACTGCGCTAACTTGTGAAAAAGCTGTTCATCTCCTATTTTACGAATTGATTCACCACAGCAGTTTTCCTCCGTCCCAATTATACCGAAACTGACTCCTGAAGCCTGAAGCGCTTTGACCACGGACCGGGCAATTTTTTGGCTACGCATGTCGTAACAGGACGTGCAACATACAAACAGAAAATATTCCGTTTCATGAGAGAAGGTGGGGACCTCAATGTCCTTGATCCATTCGGTTCGTTTGTTACGATCGCCTGACCACGGATTGCCCTGAGCATGTAGGCTGCCGACAATGGGTTTAAGGCTCTGCGGAATGGTTCCTACTTCGGCCAGCATGCTTCGCATCCCTCTGACATTAGCTATAATGTCCACCCCGCGAGGGCATCTGTCCACACAGGCCCTGCAAGTAGTGCAAGCAAAAAGACAGTTATCAGACTCGAAACCCTCTAAACCAAGTTGGCCCAAGCGTTGCACCATCCTTATGTTAAATTGCTCAGAAGCCTCGCCGGGAACCAGACGCCAGGGGCACGTTCCTGTACAGAGGCCGCATTGCATACACCAGTAGAGACTTTCAGCCCCGGAGGCGACAATGGCGTCGCTTACTTCCAGAAAAGGTATTCTAGTTTCCATGACACTTCCTTTTACAAATGACATATGAAGGATGAAGGCTCATCGTCGAAGGTTAATGCTTGAAGGTTGAAGAATGCTGAACAACGTGATGCAATAAGTCTTCCGAGATATCGCCCACTTTAATGTTCCTCAACCTTAAGCCTTCACCCTTTCTCAGAAACCCTTGTACGGATTAGGTCCAAGTTCTTCAAGCCTGGAAGTAAACTCTTCCAGTATGCTTGGGATACGGTGGTAATCGTCGATTGAAAGCTGCTCAAACCTGATCCTTTCCGATTCCAGCACCAGCCGATCCAGGGTTTCCTTGATTTTATCCATTCGGGTATTCGCCAGTTCGCTTCCCTGCATAAAGTGGCATTGGTAGTCATCCCCGTACTTACAACCGAACAGAACAATCCCGTCGATGCCCTTGGACAGGGCATCGGCAATCCAGACAAGGTTGATGGAACCGAGGCACCTCAAGGGGATAAAGCGCACCCACGGAGGATACTGCAATCTGTTTAGGCCGACAATGTCCAGAGCCGGAAAAGCATCATTCTCACAAATCAGGCCTATGATGCGAGGTTTTTCTTCATCCTCTTCAGGGACGCCTATGGCCTTTATCATGGAGCCTATCATGTCCACTGAATAGTTGTTAAAAGATATGATTCGTTCAGGACATGATCCCATACAAATCGCACATCTTCTGCACCTAGTCGGATGGGGCAGGGGAGTGCCTTTTTCATCTTCATTATACATTCCGAAGGGGCACTCCTCAGTGCAACGTTTGCACTGGGTGCAGCGAGTGATGAACAGATCAGGATAAGACATGTCCCCGGCTCTTGGATGAACGGCTTTGCCCTGAGAAGTCAACTCCACACATTGAATGGCTTTCAGAGCAGCTCCGGTCCCATCGCTTGTAGCTCTGCCCGCCGTCATCGGCTGCCTGACACAGCCGGCAGCATAAATTCCGGTCCTTCTTGTCTCGTAAGGAAAACAGACGAAATGAGAATCCGGGAAACCGTACTTGAGTTCAGGCAATGCAGGACCCTGGCGATATTCCAAGTTCAGGATAGGATCGTCCAGCACGGATGGCTGCATGCCAGTAGCAAGAACCACCATGTCCACTTCCACTTGCACAGGTTCGCCCAATAGTTCATCGAAGGTCTCTATAGCCAGTTTACGCTCGGATCCCTCGCTTATATCAACTTTCGATGTATCGGTTTTTATGAAGACTACTCCGTCTTTCTGGACTTTCTTGTAAAACTCCTCGTGTTGCTCAGGAGTTCTCATGTCCTTATAAAATACGAAAACCTTATTTTCCTCGTTTTGGTCTCTGACGTAGACCGCCTGTTTGAGAGAAACTCGGCAGCATACGGCACTACAATACGGAAGATGGTTTGAATCACGCGAACCTGCGCACTGGATGAATGCAACGACGGACGGCTCGGACCCGTCCGAGGGGCAGGTTATCTTGCCGGCTCTCGCCATCTCTTCCATCCGGACGTTGGTAATAACGTCCGGGAACTTGCCATAAGCCAGGTGCTCGAGCTTGGCGGGATCATAAGGTTTCCAGCCGGCAGCCAGCACTATGGAGCCGACCTGCAGAGTCCCGCCTCCATTCTTAAGAGTTACGGCGAACATGCCGGGAGCACCCGAAATCTTTTCAATTACTGTTCCGGTATATACGGTGATATTGGGATGTGCCTTGACCATGTCGACAGTTTGTTGCGTGGAAATATCTTCAAGCTCAGTATAGGGAGCCTTCGAAGGCGTATTTTTGTGCCACTTGAGCATGTATCCGCCGAGTTCGCCTTCTTTTTCAACGAGAGCCACTGAGTAGCCTGCCTGGGCGGCATCAAGAGCGGCCTGCAATCCGGATACTCCGCCTCCCACAACCAACAAAGCCTTGTTTGTGGCATCAGTGTAAGGCTTGGGCAGGGTGGATTTTTCTACTCTCGTGATCGCCATGCGCATGTAATCTTCGGCCATCATCTGAGTATCTTCGGCACCGGCAGGTTGGCACCAGGCCACTTGTTCTCTTATGTTCAGCCTCTCGAGGATGATGGTCATCGGATCGAATGAGAATTCGTCCGTTTTAACTCTTCCTGAACATGCGGCAGCCACTACGCAATTGACATCGCCTGACTCGATATCCTTTCTGATGAGTCCGATCCCGTCTAAGTCACACAGCGCAGAGTGGTTTTCGCACTTGGATATGCTGAACTCTTTGGCTACTTCGGCGAGGCTTTCCACATTAATCGACTCCCCGATACCGCATCCCGAACATATATATACCCCTATTTTTTGATCCATAAAAACTACCTCCCCATCGTACCGTGAATTGCCTTAAGCGCCGCAGCCGTCGCATCTTGAACAGATGCGGCTACCTCCATCGGTGCCTTGACGCATCCCGCTGGAATAATGCCGGATGTCCCGGGTGCAGTTGCAAACCCAAAGTCATCACACTCCATTTCAAGTTCAGGTTTCACTTTGGCGGTTCCAGGAACCATCCCCACCGCAAGTACGACCATATCCACAACCTGCTTGATTTTCGCGCCTTTGCCGATGTCCTCGCCTTCTACCAAAATCCCCCCGGATTCGGGATCTTCTGAAATCCGGGCGATCTTACTTTTCGTTAAAATTATATTTTCGTCTTGATCAACGCGAGTATAAAAATCTTCGTACTTGCCCATGGCTCGAACGTCGATGTAATAAATATGCGCTCTGCTCTCCGGAACTTTTTCTCTGATATAAGTGGCTTGCTTAAGAGAAGCCAGGCAGCAGATTCCAGAGCAATACGCGAGATGGTTTTCGTCCCTGGATCCGGCACATTGCACAAAAGCAATGCTCTTTACTTCTCTCCCATCTGATGGTCTGAGGATTTTCCCCCCTGACGGGCCGTTGTGAGCCGCCAGACGCTCGAACATGAGGCTCGTCAGGACATTGGGAATTTTGCCGAGCCCCAGGTAATCCACTTTTTCGACCTCGTATGGATCCCAGCCTGTAGCCCAGATTATGGCTCCGACATCGTAGGTAATTTTGGCAGGCTGCATTTCCAAGTCTATTGCCTTATAGACACAGGCTTGGGCACACTTCTGAGCATCCGCAGTCCCAATTATCTCAGGCGCCAGAACGTATTTGAATGGGAAAGCCATAGCGTGAGGCAGATAAGCAGCTTTTACCTTGTCCATCCCATAGTTGAGCTGGTTTGGAATCTCGGCCTCACATGCGTCGCCGCACTTTCCGCAAGCGGTGCAGTTGTCGTTAACGTAACGCGGATTAACCAACACAGTGACCTGGTAATTGCCGGGTCCCCCAGTAATCGACTCTACCTCGGTAAGCGTGTGAAAGCTTATTTTGGGGTTATTTTTTATGCGCCGAAAGTTAATTTCCAGACCGCACTGAGGAGGGCATAGCTTAGGAAAATACTGGTTTAAAGAAGTAACTCGCCCGCCCAGATAGGGGTTCTTTTCTACCAATACAACTTCCGCCCCTGCTTCGGCGGCTTCAACGGCAGCGGTCATTCCGCTTATTCCGCCTCCCACCACCAGGATGTTTTTTCTTTCATCACTCATGGACTACCTCCGTCAAAGTTCTCAAGAATCACTCTGCGCGTAGCCGGACAAAAAAAGACCCGGGCGCAGTCATGCGTAACAATTCAATTCCTGCCCCACTAGTGCTTAATGTTACTATTCCAGGGGGTTGAAGACCTCCGATCACAACTCGTTATTCGATAGGGAAATGTTCTTCCTCCGAATCCGGCTCTTCTTGTTCCAAGCTAAGCTCCTTATATCTCCATCCGAACGGTAGATCGCTTCAGACCTCTCAGTGAGCGGTCCAAACACCTCTATCAGTTGCCATGGGTCGTCCTGTCCGGTCGCTCAAGAGACAAAAGCTTGGGGTATCCAGCAGGGCGTTTCTTGCCCTGTGATTGTAATCCAGGGCTATTGTGAGGAAGTTGCGGATTAATTTACTCCCATCAGATCGATGACCAAAAAAGCATTCCGGATGCCCCTGGATTCCATAAACCGGCCTGGTCGGATGGCGAATGATCTGGTTAGGACTGAGTCTTTCCGAGGCAAGGAGTACGAAGCCCGGTGGAAGCACCTTTACCTCGTCGTAATGGCTTGAGACGATACGTAACTCGCCTTCGATTCCGGTGAAAAGGGGATCAGGTGCAGTAAGTGTGAGCGGCACCACTCCGGTTTGCCGGTCCCGAGTGTATGGCATGCAGTCGTCTTCTCCTGCTCGAATTGGTCCGACCTTTCCGCCGAATGCCAAGGCCAATGCTTGATGTCCGCCGCATATTCCCAGTGTGGGAATGTGCATTTCTTCCACTATTAACGGCAAGATCCATAAAAAATTCTGGAGAGCTATCCCTCGTTCGCCGGTGTAGCGGCACCATGGAGTGCCTTGTGGGCTGAGCACGATGAATTCCGGATCGGTTTGAGCTATAAGTTCTGGAGTCACGCGGCTGAAGTGGAGAATCATCCCATGAGGATTCCCAGAAAGCTCCTTAATTACAGAATAAAGTCGTCGACACCCGCCTGCACATCCTTCGGGGGTAAGGCCCACCATAATCCAGGGCCGGCGGGAGTTGTCTGCTGCTTTGGATAACTTTTCGCTCGAGGGATCAGCGTAAACTCTCGATGCCAGCGCACAAGTCACTAAAGCAACCAGCAGCGCGCCCCTCAAAACGCGCCCATTCAAAAAGGGTTTCATTAAGGATTCTCATACGGACAGGTTTAAAGGATGGACTATTTATACACCGCGAAACAATCGGGATGCAACCCTAAAAACGTACACCGGTCTGTGGGATGAATCACTAGGGGGTCTTGTTCTCTTAGGCGGAATTTTTGTTTACATGATCTTCAGAACCCTTTCCCTCTCGCTATAAATGCAGCCGCAGTATTTCTGCCTGTACAGACCGATTTTTCGATACCGTTTAACACCCTCATTCCAACCAGTACGCCAATCCCTGTACACGAATGGTATCCTTTGTTCCTCAGAAATTGATTGACAGGTAGATTTGAGAAGTTCGTGTTTTTGAAAACGGCTGTAAAGCAGTGTCGTCGAAAAGGCGTCAAATCCCTTTGCCTCTGCCAGCCCTGCTGTCTTTCTCATCCTTAGATTGAAGCAGATGCGGCATCTCTGTGGCTCTCGAAAGACTACCTGCCTGAACCAGTCGTCCATGCTTTCTTCTCCGCTTTCAGAGATCACCGGCACATTTGCATCACGCGAGTATACCGAAAGTGCATCGAGCCTTCGTAGGTACTCGGAGTAAGGATGTATGTTAGGATTGAAAAACAGGATCGTAACGTGATGCCCCTCGGATCGCAGATCATCCAGAGGCACCACGAGACATGGGGCACAGCAAGCATGGAGAAGGATTCGCATGAAAAGGGTTGTCTCCTGTCAGATGTCGTGATATGAGTCCAGGACAAGTACGGAATTGCCATACCAGAATTCAACCCCGTACCAGACTGATCATGAAAAAAATTGTCTATACATTCACAATATTATTGATCATAAATCCCGTAATTCTGCCGGCGGCCGACGAGCAGGCCCTCTTCTTGAATGCCTTCGGAGAGACTGCAACGGCCTATTTGAACGACTCCTTTCTTCTCTTGGGGACCACTGCCGACGGTTTCGTCAGCGAGGTCATGCCTAAAGACACAGCCTTGGAAATTTCCAAAAATGTCCAGAAGAGGATCAGGGTAATCCGCGCTAAACTTAAAGCTATCTCGGCTTCTCGAATGGCTGAGGTTGACAAGCAGTTAATAGGCCTTCTTGATAACGCCTACGCATGCTTGGACCGTGAAGCCTGGGCACTTTATCAGTATATAGAAGAAAAAAAACCTGATGCTGCTAAACGCTTTGAGGAACAAAGAACCGGATGCCTCGAACGAATAAAAAAGATAGCGGATTTCTATTCCACTCTTCCGCCTGCGCCGGAACTGCCCGAACCCCTCAGCACCCGCTGATCGCCAAGCCTCATTGTGAAGCGCTCCCGATCGAAATACTCCAGTAGAGGAATATTGTATTTTCTTGAAGATCCAGTGATTTCACTAAAACGGGAAGGGGTTATTCCGCTCTCGCGCTGAAAAAAATCCACCAATTTTACCTTGATCTCGTTAACAAAAGCCGAAGAAAAATAAATTTCCTCACTTACCCGGACGACCCGTTTTTCTTTTTCCAGAATGCTCAACAGGCTCCTGAGTTGTTTGATGTCCGATCCGGTTGCCGCAATGATTTCCTTGATGACCGGCGGCGATTTCCAGCCCTCGATGATCAGTTTCACCAATTGGTCCTTAATGCCCTTTTCTTCGTCCTTGAGACGCACCTGATGAGTAGAAGCCCTAACCGTATCTCCATCTACAACCAGTACTCCGCTCCCGGAAAGCGTTTCCAACACAGACTTAAACAACTTGTCTCCTCCAGGGGCCATTGAGCGAAGTTCCTGCTTGGACATACCCTCTTTTAGAGGATGTTCAGCGTGAAATGAGGTCAGGCGATCGAGAATTCGTTTCTTGACCATCTCAAAAGAAACTCGGTGAACCATACGATTCTCAGACGCGTCGAAACGAATCACTGTCCGAGAGTTCTTAAGAACCTCAAGAATCTTGTCCAGTCGCTTACCGGAAAGTCCGGACATTCCAAGAAGCTCATTCCTCCCTACACCGACAGGCCCACCGCTCCTAATCAGGGATGCCACAATTCCCTCGTCATCATTCCTATCCATCTCAACGAAAGATTTCGTTGTACGGGCTTTCAACTTGGTCCCTCTCGGGTTTATTATTGTCCCACCACCAAGAGTGATCGAGGGTGACAAAGCCCTTATAACGAAGCGATCTCCTGTTGAAGGAACTACTGGAGAGGATGTGCGCAACTGGGCCATGATCTCATTGCCAGGTTCCAGAGCTTCCATATCAGGAAGAATAACGCGAGCTTCTACCTCAGATGTATAATGATGAAACCTGACCCTTCGCCTGTTTCTCAAAGGGACGTTAGATCTCCCGAGGGCGGACAGCTTCACATCCACGATATACGAAGGGCGAAATTCACCAATGTGAGTGATGACATCGCCTCGATGAATTTGGGCCTGCTCCAGGCCGCGAAGATTTACCGCCACACGTTCTCCGGGAAAGGCCTTCACTTCCGAATGGTTGTGAGACTCAATCGAGCGCACCGATGACCGCAGGTTTCCAGGAAGAATTTCCACCTCATCGCCCACAGAAATGGTTCCGGAGATCAAGGTTCCGGTGACCACGGTACCGTGCCCTTTCATGGTAAAAATCCTGTCCACGGGCAGTCGCAGCAAGCCGTGTACCGGCCGCTCCACTGTCTGTGCCGCCAGCTGGGCAAGAACCTCTCGGAGTCTGTCAAATCCTTCACCAGTCCTGGAAGAAACTCTCACCATTGGGGCATTTTCCAGGAAGGTCCCCTTCACAAGATCCTTGGAGTCTTCTTCCGCAAGCAGGGCAAGCTCTTCATCCACAAGATCATGTTTGGTCAGAACTACAAGCCCAAGTCTGATTCCAAGAAGGGACAGGATGTCCAAATGCTCCACGGTCTGGGGCATCACTCCCTCGTCTAGGGCTATTACCAGTGCCGCCATGTCGATCCCGCCGGAACCTGCCACCATATGCCGAACGAACTTCTCATGCCCTGGTACGTCAACAATTCCAATACGGATATCGTTTGCCAGATCGAGAAAAGCAAACCCCAGTTCTATGCTGATACCTCTTTGCTTCTCTTCTTTGAGGCGATCCGTATCAATCCCTGTAAGCGCTCGAACCAACTCACTCTTGCCGTGATCTATATGCCCGGCAGTACCAAGGATTATTCGTTTCATCGGATGCTCTCTCTATATTACGAAGATTGAGGGTTATTTCCCATTCATTCCGGCCAAATCTCAACAGGCCTTTTTCTGGGAAAGGGATAAGCGACTTGTGGACCGAACCACTGATCGTAGATTTTGTCAAGAGACCCATCGACAGCCATATCCTGAATAGTGAAGTTGATCTGGTCCCGCCAAGCGGAGTCATCTGATGGGAGTGCGATGGCCAGTGCCTCGGCAGAGTCTGACGCGTCTATCAGTTCAAAGCGGCCAGGGTGCCTCGAAGCATACTCCAGCAAAGCCAATCCCGAGTCCATCCAGCCGGATACCTTGGAACGCCCCAGTGCCATGAAACAGGAAGGAGCATCGGGAAAGGAGATCACATTCGTCTCGGCGTTATCGTCCCCCATTTTCCGAAGGAAGTACATCGCCGCTTTTTCTGAAGAAGTCCCCTGTACCGCAGCTATTTTGTGCCCTTTGAGGTCTGCGGCTATTTTGAAACTTCCTTTCAAAGTCAATATCTGCTGTAAATCGTGGAAGTAGGCTACAGAAAAATCGAACTCGCGGTCAAGGGATCTGGTGTGTCGTATTCTACAAAAAGCAGCGTCGATGTTACCCTGTGCAAGCATTGGACCCCAAGTTCTTTCGCTGACCTTCACCCGTTCCAGTTTGAGGTTCATGTGTTTCGCCAACTCCGAGGCCAAATCCACCTCGAAGCCTACCCAGTCTCCGTTCGGTTTAAGAAATCCCTGCGGTGTAAAATTGAATGGAATTCCCACACGCATAGTGCCGGTTTTTGTAACTCGATCAAAGATTGGTCCTGCAGTTCCAACACTCGGTAAAAGAATCAGGGCTGTCAGAATCATGCTTGCGACCACATTCCGATGAAAGCTCATCTTTATATCTCCTCCAGTTCTCCAGGAGGGGGAACTTCAATAAGCGATTCATCGCTTTCGTCCGTTTTGTCAACCCTTCCGAAAGTGAATGGGCCAGCCTCAGTGATTATCTCATCCCTGGTAACTTCCAGAATGGTTTCCTCATTCAGACGGACAAAAACAGTTTCGGCAAGCGGGTTGTGTTTAAGAACGACTCCCTCACCTTGGCTGGTCAGCACTGTTCTCCCGATCTTAGGCAAACCTTTCTTGAATTCTTCATAGGTGTCATGCTCATACCCCAAGCAACACATCAAGCGGCCGCAAACCCCTGATATTTTCACAGGGTTTAATGACAGATTCTGATTTTTGGCCATCTTCACAGAAACCGGACGAAAATCCGTCAAGAAACGCGAGCAGCACAATTCTTGACCACAAGAGGCAAGACCACCGGTCATTTTGGCCTCGTGACGAACTCCGATCTGCCGCATCTCGATTCGGACCGGAAAGCGTACCACAAGCTGCTTGACCAGCTCACGAAAGTCCACACGGCTTTCTGCCGTAAAGTAGAACACATATTTCGACGCGTCGAAGAAACATTCCGCCGCGACCAATTTCATTGGAAGACCCAACTCATATACCCTGTCAATACAATATGCGTATGCTTCTTTCTCCTTTTGAACGCACCTCTCCTTTTGTTCGAAGTCAACTTTGCCGGCCTTTCGTATTACCTTCCTAAATCCTTCAAGCTGGGACGGTTCAATCTGCCGTTCAAAAGGGCCTATAGCAACTTGTCCAAGTCCCATACCCTTTTCGGTCTTTACAATTACCCAGTCGCCTCCGGACAATTCGATACCACCCGATTCAAAATGATAAATCCTCCCGGCATATCCAAAACGAACACCGCAAATGCATACATTGACGCTCGACTGAGTTCTTTCCCTGACCTGGGGCAAAGTCTCAGAAGTTTGTTCCCCATCACTCGACACACTACAACCTTCTTGGCACTGATACATGGTAATACAAGGATGACTTATCTCGACGAGAGGTTTCCGACACTGGCATGGCATATTCTCAGTAGTGATCAACGGCGATTGGTTTTGCTTATCGGAATTCTCTCTTTCGGACAATTCCAGGTCGGGCAGGGGAAAAGGTGAATCGACTAGTGGCTGTTCTTCTGCATTATCCTCACCAAGAGTTGCTTCCTGAGTTTCGGCTGATATCGCTCTCGATGATTTTTTGTCACGGATGACGGATCCCCATGACCTGGGCAAATAGGAAAAATTTTTTTTGGATTTATCGTCATTCATAATCAATCTTTCATGCCTCGACCTGCGAGATACCGAAATTTGAACCAATGAGTATCCGGGCGATCCTAAGTAGCATGACATCCATCACCAGATTTCGGTTCACGTTTATGTCCGATTCTACAAGTAGGGAGGACCTGGTAAGTTCCTCGTAAACCTGAAAAAGGTGCTCAATGGTGTAATGTCGGGCCACGTCTGAAATTCGTTCCGCGTAATCCCTGTGTATTATGGTTTTAGAATCGCACACGATTTTTTCCTGGAGTAAGTCTCGAATCCATGTGGAGGCTATTTGGATTGCTTCCCCGGCCTTATTGCGGTCTGCTGAAATGAGAGAGGAAAGCTCAAAAATACCTGATATACCTTTCAATCCAGGGTCCGAGAGAACTGAAATTACCAGTTCTCTGAGGTGAGAAAAGCTCGGGTTATCCATCTCTAGTGACCGAGACACGCTACCGAAACCCATAGCCGCAAGTATCCAGGCTTTTTCAGCGGACAGTCCTTTTTCACTCTGAAGAAAGTCTGCCAGGGTTGCCGTAGGAATGGGACGGAAGCGGACACGTCTGCATCTGGATCGCACGGTAGACAACAGAAGGTATGGCTTTGCCGTTACCAGTATGATCATGCGCTGCGGGGGAGGTTCCTCGAGAGTTTTGAGAATGGCATTCTGCGCTGCACGGTTCATAAGATGGGCATCATCTATTAAAGTCACCCGCCAGTTTGCTTCCACGGGGGCATACCGAAAGTAATTCTGAAGGAAACGTACACGATCAATTCTGATCATGCCCCTCTCGGGCTTTTCAATGGAGAAATCGGGATGAGTTTCTCCCACTATACGCCGACACACAGGACAGGTTCCATCGTGATCGACTGCAGGATCATGGCAATTGAGCAGACAGGCGAACTTTACAGCAGCTTTTTTTTTGCCGATACCCTCGAGTCCGGAAAACAGGTATGCATGAGCAGGCCGACCTTCTCTTACGGTGCGTTCTAGTAACGTGAAGACATTTTCATGCCCGACAAGGCCGTCCATGGCTGACCACTGAATACTTATAATCATACATATCGATCACGGATGAGAGTACGCCTCTCCTCGATCACACATTAAAGTCTTTCCGGCTGTTGGTTAGTGCGGCAGGCTGCGGAAGAAATCACCCCCGCTTCACCGGAATGTACTTATCCAAAGCTAGTATAAGTGGTGAAGCGACAAAAATAGAAGAATATGTTCCGAACAGAATTCCAATAAGCAGAGCCCAAGCGAAGTCTTGAAGCACATTTGTACCGAAAATCAACAGTGACACGACGACCAATAGCGTGAACCCAGAAGTCAGAATGGTCCTCGAAAGAGTTTGGTTGATGGAAGTGTTCAAGATTTCGATCAGGGACTGCTTCTTCATCGTCTTGAGGTTATCCCTTATTCTGTCGCAGACAACGATTGTGTCGTTGATGTCGTACCCTATAACCGTCAACATGGCTGCCAGGATTGTAAGATTAAACTCTTTGCCTGTCCACACGAAAAAACCGTAGATAATAATCAGGTCGTGAATCAGGCAGAAAACTGCTCCTAAACCCATACTGAGAGTAAAACGAAAAACCATGTAGATCAGGAGCAAGGCCAAAGCAACCACGGTGGCCCATATGGCCGCTTCACGAAGGTCCTTGCCGACTTTAGGTCCGACCATTTCGAGGCTTCGTATTTCAACTTGGCCTTTGCCGAATTTCTTTTCCAAAAGATCTTGGACGTGCTGGGCCAATTTATCAGCGCCTTCTTCGGGGGTCTCCATTCTGATTAGGTACTCTTCTCCACCCATAGAGAACTTCTGGATCACAGGATTCTCGCTGAGAGGTTTGAGGGCCTGTCGGACATCTTCGGTGTCCGCCTGCTTGCCGAACTTGACCTGAATCATAACTCCGCCGCTGAAGTCTATTCCAAGCATGACACTCCCTTTGATAGGGATTGATGCCAGGGACAGGATGATCATTATAGTCGTAAAAGCGTACGCATAACGCCTGTTTCCAATAAAATTTATGTTGGTGTTAGGTGGTATCAGTTCCACTTCTTAGATCCTTATAAAAATGATTCGGAGTTATGCCTCGAAGATATTCAATTATGTGACCAATGTTATGGACCATGAGGCTCAGCACGTTTTAGATGCTCAGAGTTTTGATCCGCTTCATTTGAAACGAATAGTCGAAAATCGCACGAGTTACGAATAGAGCCGTAAACATGGAGACTATGAGTCCTATACACAGCGTCACGGCAAAACCTTTTATGGGGCCGGTGCCAAACTGTATGAGCGGCAGGGCCGATAGTATAGTGGTTAAGTTGGAGTCGATAATAACTGAGAAGGCCTTGGCATAGCCGTTTTCGAGCGCAACTTTTGCTGATTTACCCGTTCGGAGTTCCTCTCGAACTCTCTCAAAAATCAGTACATTTGCATCAATAGCCATACCCATGGTCAGCGCCACACCTGCAAGCCCAGGCAGAGTCAGGGTAGCCCTCAATCCGGGCAGGACCATGATAGCGAAAATCAGCAACAGGTTCATAATCAAAGCCACGTCTGCCACTACGCCCGACCATCGATAATACACGGCCATGCCTATCACCACCAACAGCAAGCCAAGCGCGATAGCATTTCGGCCCAACCTGATGGAATCCGCACCCAGGGATGGACCCACCGTCCGATTTTCTAAAATCTTAACTGGAGCTGGGAGAGATCCCGCGCGCAACACCAAGGCGAGGTCGTGGGCTTCCTCCGGCGAGAACATGCCCTCAATAATCGCGGATCCTCCTGAAATGCGATCCTTGATCACCGGTGCAGAATAGACTCTGTTGTCAAGGATAATCGCCAGTTTTTCTCGCACATGGTCACCAGTTATTCTCTCGAACTGGCGTGCCCCTGTCCTGTTGAAGTCCATAGTGATAATCATTCTTCCCATCTGATCCGGTTGAACTCGGGCATCGGTGAGTACGTCCCCGGTCATAAGGAGCTGCTTCCTGACAAGATATGGAGTGCGAGTGACGATCCCGGTTGCAGGATTACGATCAACTTTGTTGAGAATTTCGCTGCCCGGAGGGACATCACCCTTGATGGCCGCATTCAGATCGCCCTTTTCGTCAACAAGTTTGAACTCCAGACGGGCGGTCTGTTTGATTATATCGATAGCTCGATTCAAGTCTTCCGTGAGACCCGGCAACTGAACAATAATCCTGTCTGTTCCATGAATCACTACATCGGGTTCAGCCACACCAAGAGCGTCGACACGATTGCGGATGGTATCCACTGCCTGCCTGACCGCCTTGTATCTAATGCTCTCGGCTGCCTTGGGATCCAACTGGAGCTGAATTTCAAAACCGTTTTCACTTGGGCCGGCTGATATTTTCTTAAAGTTGTGGAGCTTTTCCAGGATCTTCTGGTCAAACAAGGCTGCTTGGTCTGCGTCTTTGAGTAGCACAGTCAGCGAGGAAGGAGATGATCGCTGCACGTCCGTATAGCGAATTTTCTCCTCCTTCATCATGGCAGAAGCTTCTGAAACTGTCTGATCCAATACTGCTTCCACCGCTTTGTCAGCTTGAACCTCTAGTATAAGATGCAAACCGCCCCGAAGGTCCAGTCCCAACCGAATAGGGCTATCCGGGAGGTACTTGGCCCAAAATGTCGGGACCGGCCCAAACGAAGGATAAAGCAAGAAAACGCTTACCAGCAATACTATGCCTATAATGGCTAAGCGCAACCGAAGGCTCTGAATCATCGAATTGGACTCCTCACGAATTTTGATCGGCTGCAGGGGGCGCCGAAGCAAGACCGGCTATATGACTACGAGATACCCTAACCCGTACCTTATCGGCTATCTCCAGGGTAACCACCTGGTCTTGAATGGCCGTAATTTTTCCATACAGACCTCCCTGAGTGATGACCGAGTCCCCCTTCTTGAGGGTTTCTAAAAGGGTCTTGTGTTCTTTGGCCTTTTTCTGTTGCGGTCTTATGAGCAAAAAGTAAAAAACCGCAAAAATGAGAATCATGGGCAGAAAACCCAGGAGGGTATTCATATCCCCCCGCCTTGGTTACCGCCAGGGGCCATGGCATAAGCCGTATCAATCATATGTTTCCTCCATTCCAGCCAAGAACTGGGCACAAAAATTATTCAATCTAGATTCCTCAATGGCCTTTCGAATATCCTCCATCATTCTATAATAAAAGCAAAGATTGTGGATAGTGGAAAGCCTGTGGCAGTAAATCTCCTTTTCAAGGAAAAGATGGCGCAGATAAGACCTGGAATAATTCCTGCACAGCGGGCATGTGCAGCAGGGATCTACCGGCCTTGGATCATCACGATAACGAGCGTTTTTTATATTCAGAGGCCCCAGAGAAGTGAACAGCATTCCATTGCGAGCATTACGAGTAGGGAGGACGCAATCAAATAGATCCACCCCCCTTAGCACCCCATCCAATATGTCCCGAGGTTTTCCAACCCCCATGACGTATCGAGGATACCTTTCGGGGATGAGAGGCACCGTGGCTTCAATCATCTCGACCATGAACTCACGAGGCTCCCCAACACTCAGGCCGCCGATGGCATATCCATCAAGTTCCAAACAAATGAGACCTTCCGCGCTCTGTTTCCTCAGATCGCAAAACACCGAACCTTGTACTATGCCGAAGATGGCAGGGTCAACTTTTTTTTTGGCTGCAAGACATCTTTGGGCCCAGCGGGTAGTCCTTTGAGCAGCCTCTAAAGCTAAATCCCTTTCAACTGGGTAACCTTTGACATCATCAAGGCACATGATTATGTCTGATCCAATAGCTTCCTGGACTTCGACGCTTTTCTCCGGTGTGAATAGGTGAGAACTCCCATCAATGTGTGACTGGAATTCAACCCCTTCTTCGGTTACCTTTCTTAATCCGGCTAAACTGAAAACCTGAAACCCCCCGCTATCAGTGAGAATAGCTCCCGGCCAATTCATGTAACGGTGCAGCCCACCATGTCGTTCGACCAGTTCGTGGCCAGGTCTCAGGTAAAGGTGATATGCGTTGGCAAGTATCATCCTGAAACCAAGGCCCCATACTTCTTCCGGAGAAACGGTTTTGACTACCCCCCGGGTGCCCACAGGCATGAAAGCCGGGGTTGGGATTTGCGCATGGGAGGTAGTCAATATGCCCAAGCGAGCATCACTTGACGCGTCTTTACGCACTACTTGAAAGTTAAAAACCATTTGGTTCTTTCGGCCTGGAAATCTCCGTTTCCAACCGGAGCCTGCTCAAGAAGAAAAAGTGGGGGAGACGAAGATGGAGTTTAGAAGACACACAGGAGCAAGGGCGCATGGTAGTGCGCCCTTGCTTGAAACGCCCGAGTGATCAATTATGGAAATATTACCTGTTGGCCTTTTTCAATCCCAGGGCATCGGTGGCCAGGATCATCTTCATGATGTTTGTGGCCCCCTCGAGAATTTTGTAGACCTTTCCATCTCGAAGGATCCTCGCGATCGGATATTCGTTGGAGTAGCCATAGGCGCTTAGTACCTCCAAAGCCAGATTAGGCACTTCGTCTGCCGCGCGGCAAGCGTAATATTTTGCCAGCACAGTTTCTCTATTATTGTTGGTGAGCCCCCTGTCCTTCTGGATAGCGCATCTCCAGACCAAGGCTCGAGCAGCCTCGGTCTCAGCAACCATTCGAGCTATCACTTCCTGAACCATCTGGAACTCTGCGATGCGTTGCCCAAATTGGCTGCGTTCATTGGCGTACTTGATAGACTCGTCGAGCGCAGCCTGACAAGTTCCCACGGCACCGGCCGCCGCAGAGAGACGAGTGCTCACCAGTTCCTGCATAAGGTACCCAAATCCTCGTCCTTCTTCGCCTAGAAGATTTTCTACCGGAACCCTTACATCTTCCATTATTATCTCACCGGTAGGACAGGCCCAGATGCCGAGCTTTTCCTTGATAGCGATAGTTGAGACACCCGGCGAATCCATATCCATCACGAATACACTCATTCCTTTGTGTTTAGCCTTCTTGTCCGTCATGGCGAATATTATGGACATGTCCGCGACTGTCGCCCACGTAATCCACATCTTTCTACCATTAAGGACATATTCATTCCCGTCCTTCACCGCGGTAGTGGTCATCGCAACCGTGTCTGAACCAGCATCCGGTTCAGTGATGCCGAAGCAACCCAGCAGCTTGGCAGACATCAATTCCGGAATGTATTTTCTCTTGAGTTCTTCACTCCCCCATTTAAGAATGGACATAGAGGTTCCCATAGTCTGCATATTGAATGCAACTCTCAGGGAGCCCGATACCCTCCCGATTTCTTCAGTGGCTATGGCATGGGCCAAGTATCCCATCCCGTTGCCGCCGTACTCTTCAGGAACAGGACAGCCGAAAAGATTCAGCTCCGCCATCTGATTCACCAGCTCTCTTTGGAACCGATGTTCGTTTTCATCTTTTTCGACTACGGGCGCTATTTCCTTGTCGGCAAACTTGCGGACCATATCCCGAAGCATTATGTGGTCTTCGGTGAGTTCAACATCATACTCGTCACTCATGTTCCCAGCTCCTTACGGAAGTATTCTCCCGAGCTTTGCAGCTTCGGTCCGGGCCAAGGGGGGGGTGTGGTAGGATCGTCCTGCGGTTTTCAGCCCCCTTGGAGGTTATCAGGACAGCTTACGTGTTCCGAATAGTGGTCATTTGACGCTACTTTGTTTGAACGTAAAATAGGTTCTATGTTTATCAAAAAGCAAGCAGCCGGGTCAAGAACTGATAATCACCGTCAAACAAATTGACATCCAGCGATATTCATTATAGTGAATTATGGTACGATTCCGAGACTCTTTCCTGAATCGGGGGTCTTGCCAGCAAGTAGGTCATGAATCCAACACCCACCAATACGGCCATCCAAAGCGTACACAACCTGACCAGTATTACGGCCGGCAGTCCATCGGCGTAAGATATCCCCATGAAAGAAAGCAATCCGATCATTCCCGCTTCCGTTCCCCCTATGCCTCCCGGCAGCATGGAGAGAGCCCCTACAAGGGTTGAGAAACAATAAACAAAATTGGCTTGCAATAAAGTTGAAGGAAGGTCGAATCCTCTCAAGATTAAGAAAAGGGAGAAGGACTCCAGACCCCAAGCGATCGAAGAAACAAGTAACCCCACGAAAAAAATTTTCGGTGTCATAAGGTCTCTTCCGGTGAGAAGGGTCACGAGAATCCTATTCGCGATCCAAGAAAGAAAATGCACCTTGGCCAATCTCTCCAAAATGGGACGATACACTCTTTCCATACAGAGAAAAATTCCTCCGACTACGACGATTGCAGCACAGAGGAGGAAGAGGCTCCTCCAGGCGCTGAAGAGGAGTAATGAAAAGGAGCCGATAAGGAGGACACCCCAAAGGTCCATCAGGCGCTCCACTACAAGGATTCCTACAACCCTCGTGACTGAAACACCGTAATCCTGCTTTAAAAAAACTCCTTTGACCGCCTCTCCTAGTTTACCCGGTGTTCCGGTGAGAGCGAAACCCGCAAGGAATGCAATAATTGCGTACGTCAACGGGACTGTCTGACCTGATTGGACGAGATAGTAGTGGAATCGCCAGCCTCGCAATAGCCAGCCGACAAAGACAAGTCCGATAACTAATCCGAGAAGGCCTACAGGGAATTCCAGGATGGATCCGATAACGGCCTTATAATCCGATGCGAGGGTCGCCCCGCCATAAAGGACTACACCGGCAACTGCAAAAATGAGTACTGAGCGGATCAATTTGGAAGTGACCGGCCCTCGTGAAGCGACGACTTCCGGGGCACCGCTGTTCATTTCTTCTGAAACAAGTCGATCTTGAGGGGCCTTTGGTTTGGACATGCGTTTTCTTCAGTTCGTAAGTAGAAGATGAAGGGCTCAACGACGCGGAAAATAGATGCATCTGCTGCTGAAATTGTTCCAAGCGGCATCCAATTGCATCTTCATCTGTTGAAGAAAGTTAGTCATCTGGGGATATTGGGGGTTGCCGGGATGCATCATTCGTGCCTGTTGGTAGTATTGCGCGTAGCTGTTCGAAAGTTCCCTCCAATGCTTCTCCAGTTGCAAGCATTCTCCATACTCGGGATTCGTTAGTTCAGGGCGAAATGCATACTCCTGGGTCGGCTGTAGCAGTTGCCGGCGACCGGGACGGGGCGCTGAATTTGCTCCGTATTCAGGCACTGGAGCTTGAGGAGGGTAGGGGACCTGGCTCCATGCTAAGACCGGTATACACATAATCGTCGCAAAAAGCACAAAAAGAACACTCTTCAGTTCAAGTCCAGGTGGGCTGACTCTGCAGGACGAGCAATAACTTGAGTCAATTGAGGCCACTTCTTTACTCACTATCCTGAACTTCATCAGGTATCCTGAAAACGACATAATAGAGAAAAGCAATAGTTATGAATACAACAACCCCCGACCAAAGAACATCGGTTGGAAAATGGCCGCCCTGTGCTATTCGTGCAACTCCCGTAATGATTCCATAGGCTATTCCTGATCCCAGGCAGACAATGGAGAGAGACGGGAAATATGGAAAAAATGCTCCCACGGCGGATATTGAGAACGCTATGGCACAGTGGCCGCAGGTGAATGATTTCCCCTCACCCGGTCCGCCGGGTTGGAAAACATTCCTATATTCTTTTGTGCCGCCGAAGGCTGTAATATCTATGGGTCTGGGTCGCCCCCAGCAATTCTTCAATAGACCGTTAACGAGTATTCCAGGACCGATAATAACTGTCAAGACTACAACGAGGCAGGGTTTCTTGTACCTGGCCGACGCCTTTCCGAGGCTTGATCCAACGAATAGGATAAGTGCTCCGATCGCAACGGCGATGCCAGGTATTTCACCATATTCATAGATAAGGCCCCACGGCTTATAACGAGCTTGTACCCATCCGTCATTTGAACCTCCGGGACTATAAAAGCCCGCTGTCCATTCAAGATCCTTTGCATATATCTCGAGGAACGCCGTAGAAGCCAGGCCAAAGGAAACGAGTGCGAAAATAACAAGAAGACCGCGCACACGAGGTTGCGGGAACAACATTTTGAAAAGTGTCATGAGGACGGGCTCCATCATTGATGCCCGGCAGAGATCATTCCCCTCTTGCTAGCACATAAGATCTTTTAGCCGGGACAATCGATGTAGTATTGGATAATGGCACGTGACGGGTTAATTATCAACTGAGAAAGGTTCAGAGTTGCGACGAGGTACTTGAATTACTTACCAAGTATGAATTGACACATCTAGAGGCATCATGGTGCTAAAGTGAGTATTAACTTTAAGTAATTAAAAAAACATCCTGATTCTTATTGACAAATATCATTCATCGTAATAGAAGGGCCTGAAGGGGAGGCTTACTCAATTGACCATGAGGTCCATTGAGGAATTCCTATTTGAAGGTCTCGCCTCTTGTCGGTGCCAATTGCTCTGAGGTCAAGGTGGATTCTAGATGCCGGTTCCTGTTTGAACACTAAAGGGATTCACTCTGAGGGTTCATTTTGTAATGGTTGAGATTATTGAAGGTTTCTAGGATTTTCCTGGAGAGATCAGAAGTTTTCCTCCTTGGTTGGGGGTGATTTTATGAATTTTGTGGAAGCCTACAATGTAATAGACTTGTTCATACTGGGAACTCTACTGATAACAATAGTTTTAGGCTTCTGGAAGGGTTTTGTCAGGACACTCAGTGCAGTTACCGGCCTGATCTTAGGGGTTGTAGGGGCCGCGAGATACTACCCTCTAGTTGAACCGTATTTGAGTAGAATTTCTTCGCTCGATCCCCAGATATGCTCAATCCTGTCCATGGTACTAATTTTCATCGGCGTGCAAGTTGTATTTGTGCTGATCCGCAGAATACTGGACGCACTGATAGACCTGACTCGTCTAAGTTGGGTGGACCGAGTACTCGGTGCTGCTATGGGGGCTGCGTCAGGTTTCCTCGTAGTGGCGGCAGTGGTCCAGGCGGTGTTGATAGCAATGCCTGAGTGGCCGGCGGTAGGTACCTCCAGGCTTGTCCGGCCGGTAGATGGACTGACGGGCAAAGCATTAAACTATGCTCCCGAACAAATTAGAAATCAGTTGCAATCATTGATAGCAAAGTGGAAGGGGCCCCAGGAGTCTTATCCGCAGGCTCCTCAGCATCGCACTGCTGCGCCCGGCAAGGAGCCGCTCGACCCTACGGGACGAATCAGAGAATGAACGGCCCCATCCGTTCCAGGAGGACCTTATGAAGCGACCTCTATTTTTTTTCCCAATCATTCTTATGCTCGGCCTGATTACGGGATGCGCTTATTTCCAAAAGAAGGATGAACCTCCTCCGCTTCCCCCCATAGAAGAAACCAAACCGCCCCTGTCTCTGAAAAGCGTGCATTTCAAGGTATTCCCGTGGGTGGCGCTCCCTAAACCTCGCAAGGATGGAAATGACCCGGATACCATTACCTACACAATGAAGGAAGGGGACACCATGGAAATTGTTGCAGAGAGCATGATGGGCGATCCTGGTCTGAGCGTTGGCCTCGCTTCATTCAACGAGCTTTCTTCTCCTTCTGCGGCTCGCGCGGGTGACAAGATCGTAATCCCGAACCCCATGATAGGAATGAGCAGCCAGATAATGGTTAAGTCCAAAGGTGACAAGAATTTCGGTGAGCCTAAATCTTTTGGTGTCGAGTTCAAGAAAGGCGACGAATACAAGCTGAGGTTTGAGTCCAATGTGAACGGCTTCTTATACGTGCTTAGGAAAGGCGCTAAAGGAATGGAATACCTATATCCCGCCCAGGTTAAGAAGGGTAAGAGGAACAAGGATCCCAAGCCTCTCATGCGTGACACAGGAAGAGTCACCGCCCACGAGGCTGTCGAGATTCCCATTGGTAAGAATGGATTCGTTTACGATCCCAAGAAGGCAGGCGATATGATTTACGCATTCCTTTCGTTGAAAAAAATCCCCGAACTCGAGGATCTCAAGGAAAAGAAGGCAATACGCGTCGAGGACGTGGAAGACGTGATGCATCGAGTAAAAGAGGGAGAAATACTCAACGAGACACCATTCCACCTTCTGAGAATATCAGATCCATCCGAGATACTTGGATTCAGCCAGAACATAGACGGATAACAGGAAAAAATTTGACAGGTGATCGGCATACTGATAATAAAATACTCATGGGGCTGTAGCTCAGTTGGGAGAGCGCTTGAATGGCATTCAAGAGGTCGTCGGTTCGATCCCGTCCAGCTCCACCATGAAAACTCAGTCATTTCAGATTATAACCGCCGACGCACCGGCGGTTTTTCTTTTCCGGATACACAAGTGTGTCAAATTTGCGTCATTCATCCCTCCCCAACTGGCCGATGGAATCTCGGTCAAATTCTG
>CAIXMD010000225.1 GCA_903920415.1 uncultured Desulfomonile sp. | reverse complement strand
TCACCGGTTTTTTCGTCCAAACCTCCCACTACCGGCACGCGGACGCCAAACCCGGGGGTAGTCACCGAAGGTGGAGAGACACATATATCCCACCTTTCCAAGTATGTGGTATCCGGCAGAATGTAATCGGCTAGAGCCGAGGTCTCGGTTAACTCCCTGTCAATGACAACGAGCAGTGGGATTTTCTCCCGGTCCTCGAATTGTTCAGAAGCTATCTGTGGATCATCATAAACAGGGTCTGCCTCCCAGAGTATCAATGCTTTTGAATTGGCATCAGGGATCGTTGACTTTGGACCAGGCTTCATGTCAGGTACGAGATTTCTCTCCGCTTGTCTCAAGAAGCCATCGTTTCTTTTAGCCAATCCTCCAGATCCTGGAACAGAACCCACCATGAGATTGAGGGTTAGGATCACTCTCGCAACGTCTATTCCATCCGCCTGTGAGAAAATTCCTCTACCAGGTACCGCTGCAGAGGCCTCGCGTTCCTGAGCAAAATAGCCTGCCAGCTTGACAGGGATCTCTGGGGAAACTCCGCACATATGCGCATAATCTGCCGACGTACGACCGGAGACTAATCTTCTTAGCCCTTCCAATGGGATCTTGATTGCACTGGGGTAGTGTTCCAAGAGAGCGCTCATTATGCCCAGAGCCAAATTCAAGTCGGTCCCGGGGATGACTGGAATCCAAAGGTCCGCCTTGGATGCCGAAGTAGAAAGCCTGGGGTCTACTACAGCCCAGCGGAGGCATGGCCCTTTTGTCCTGGCATCAGCGATTTGACGAGCCACCGACACGAGGGGCACACCCGAATCCAAAGGGGCATCACCAAAACTCAGAAGGAAACGTGCGTGACCATAGTCTGCATCCACAGGTCCAGTGCCTGGGCCGAAGACACTGTCCGCAGCCTCTGCGGCAAGTTCGTCCATCATTGCCGCCTTGTCCCTAACCAGTACGGACCCTGAGTATTCTGCAAGAAACCGCCTGATGAATGTCAATGCTCCCCAATCCGCGCGACCCACCATGAAACTCAGTCCCGTTCCATCCTTCTCTATTGCTCTCAGGCCTGTTATGTTGCCTTCGTCGAATAGATTGCCACCTTCCACGATTTCCTTAACGGCATCATTCCACGACAAGGCTTTCCATTTTCCTGAGCCGCGTGGGCCTATCCTCTTGAGAGGCCGGGCCACCCTGAAAGGATCATAAAGGGTCTGAATTCCGCTGCCGCCCACAGCACAAACCGAGCCACCGGAGGTGATGGCAGTCTCTAAGGGCGTATCAAAGGGGAGAGGCGTATCTGCAGTGACAGGATGATAGGGACTGCCCCCGATCTTGACCAACGTGCCCTGGGCTACTCGGCAACTTATGCCGCAGTTGCCCGGACAGAGTGCACAAACCGTATAAACATTCTTTATACCGTTCAGGGTCTCCAGAGGATCTACTCCGGGAGCCCCCTTAATATATTCTGGAACAGCAGCGCTGTCTTCTAACAGAGTGCATCCTGCGAAAAGGCAAGTGCCTCCCATCAAAGTCGCAAGGCGGATAAATTCTCGTCGGGTCACGTCGGTCATACTACCTTCAACAATGTTCAGAATCAGCTCAGAGGGATGGCAAATCCGATAAAGACTACCGAATACCTCATGAGAAAAACCCCGCCTATGATGAGGAGTGAGGCGAGACACAGCCAACTTTTCTTTTCCCTAGTCCAGGGCAAAACGAGGATCACTAAGGGGACGAGCATACCAGCTACGAACTCACCCCAGACGTAAGACTTCTCGTGCAAGGCATACATGATAGATGCATAACCATCCGCTGTGGATACCAGCAAAGTCAGCCAGAAGCTGCCGCTCCAAAACAGATCCACCAGGAGGATCCCTATCATCATAAGTCGGAGACTCTTGTACAATTCGGGCTCGAGCTTCTCTCTCCTGTAACGGTCCATGATGAGGGCAACAATGAGAAGGAGAGCGATGCCCGATAAGAGGGCAGACGTAAGAAAGTATCCCGGCATGAGCGCTGAGTGCCACCACGCCCGAGCCCGTACCAGAGCAAATGCAAAGCCGGTGTAAGCATGAACGAAAATAGCCAGCGGAACCGTTATAGTCCCTAAGATTTTGGTAATATGGTCGTTCTTGACAAATATGAAATAAATGTAAATCAGGTTGGCAAGGGGATAAAAGGTCAAAAGCCACGAGCCGTATGAAAGGGCCGAGGTCCTATTGAAATATTCGGGGACAAGCGTGTGCCAGAATCTGAGTGGCTGATTCAGATCAAGTATCAGGCAGGCTGGGGCTAATAACAGCAGTACAAGTGAAATTATTGCAGCGGGAAGCGCCATGGGTTTGAACCGCTTAATCCCAAAGACCGTGGACAGCGTAGAAAGTATGAAAGACCCCGCTGAAAGCCCTGTGAAATAAAAGTATAGCGGAATATAGACCTTCCAGGGGATCTCGTGTGGCACGTTATAGAGAACCGCGGCTTCCATTTACCTCTCTTCACCTTTTTTCCAGTACGACGCATCGGGGCTGGGTATATGTCGGTGGTATTCGAGTATTCCCTCTTTGAAGTCGTCGGAGAATATGATCCTGCCTTTTAATGAATGGTCGGCCTCTATGTAATAAACTTTTGGTTTTGTACCCAATTCAGGTTTGATGACGCTTGTAGCCACGGACGCAAGTTTATGAGAGATCTCCGATGAAGGGTCGTTAAGATCTCCGAACACGAGGGCCCGAGACACGCAAGCCTCGACACAGGCCGGTTTGAGCCCGTTATCGATACGCGATACACAGAAGTCGCACTTGTCGGCAGTGCTGCGAAAAGGGTTGAAGAAGCGGGCATCATAGGGGCACGCGGCTATACACATCCCGCAGCCGATGCACTTTCCATAGTACATAACCACAACACCGTCTTCTTCGCGTTTTACCGTAGCCTGTACCGGGCAAACCTGGACGCACGGAGGAACATCGCACTGATTGCAAAGTCGTCGAAGGTAAAAATTCCCGACATTGGGGAAACGGCCTTTTTGAATCCCTTTTATCCATGATCGCCAGTAGCCGAGAGGCACGTTGTTTTCGCTCTTGCAAGCTATAGTGCAGCTATGACAGGCGATGCACCGGCGCTGGTCAATGATCATACCCCAGCGTTTGGGACGCGCTTCCAGCCTCTCTGAAGAATCGCTTGAGGAAACATTTTCCTGCTTCCCATTTGCTGGGGGCATACCTTTAGTAGTTTCAGAAGTGCTGCTCATAAGGAAAAATCACTTTTCCACTTCACGATATAACCTGGTAACGAAAATAAGAACTCTATTTGGT
>CAIXMD010000224.1 GCA_903920415.1 uncultured Desulfomonile sp. | reverse complement strand
GGATCGTACCCCCACTCCTCCCAATTACGACGTTCCATATCTTTGTTGCCCTGGAAAAAGCCGCAATCCACAATAACCTTCTTGCCCCGGGAAGTCTCAACGAGATAATTGGAACCGGTTACCGACCCCGCAGCTCCGAAACAGGTAACCTTAACCATGGTTTTTCCTTTCTATTTGTTACTATGATATAAGTCGCAGGGATGGGGAACTCAAATGTCCAGTCCCCATTAGCCTTAATGCTGCTCAACTCAGCTAAGAAAGTCGTACGTCATTTTACTGAAAAAATCCAGCCGATCATAAAGTCAAATTTCGGGCCCAGATTCCAGGGATCGCAAAGTCCCTTATTATGAGCAAACCATCTTCACCGCAAAGTTACCAATTTGGGGTCATTGTAGGAAACAAAGCCGCGTGATTGCCCTTTATGTTGACAATGGAAGGATAAAAACACATTTTTGTGATGTGGAGAATTATTCTATGAGCATGAGGAGCGCGAGAAAACTTCTACTGAGGAGTAATACATTTTGACAAAACAAAGGAGCACAGATCGAGGTTGAGCCAGCCGATATCGTAGGCGAGCAAAGAGCGAAATAAGAAATTGGATTCAGCAAGAAACGGAGGATCAGCCATGAAAAGAACGGCTTATATAATAATCGCATTCGTGTCGATCTTGGCGTTGTCAGTCGTTAACACTGGAGCGCGCGGTTTGGGCGAAAAAGAAAAGGAAGGCGAAAAAGCTGGAGCCCATGTAGGCGGCAAAGGCAGTAGTGGTGGAGGTGGAATAAGTCACATTGCTCCGTCTGCGAACCGACCATCATTGAACAAACCGCACTCTTCGGGCCAGTTTTCCAAACCAACGGGAGGCGGGTATTCAAAGCCTACTATAAAAGGTCAAAAGTCGACGTTTAAGCCTGAGTCTTTAGGGACTCGAACGAATGTGAAGCCTGTGGGAAAGAAGCCACTACCTCAGGTCAAACAACCTCTGACTGGCCAAGTGGGGAAGGGCAAGCCAACACATGGGCAAGTTCAGGAGTTTCTAAAACTTCCCAAGACCAATGCTGGTCAGATAAAGTCCGGCCTGGGCAAGATTGGCGCCGCTGCTGTTGGAGGGGCAGCAGGTGCAATGGCGTTGGATCATTTTCTCAATAAGGGTAAACTCGGTGATCCCGGCCACCCCGGTGTCGGCCACATGCCGGGTCCGGGCGGGCATCCCGGCCAGCAGGTTAACCCTCAGAAGGCTCAACATATTCGTGAAAATTACTCTCAGCACTATCACAACATGTTCAATAAGAATTGGTATGCGAACCACCCCAACCTCAACAACTTTTACTGGCACAGTCATATCTGGCCTTATCATCCCTGGAATTACTGGTGGAGACCCGCCGCATGGGCTGCGTTAAGTTCATGGGTGGTTTGGACCTCGGGGCCTCCTCTGTACTATGACTACGGCAACAATTTTTATTATGAAAATGATTTTGTGTACTTGAACGGCCGGCGGCTTTGCACGGCCGGCGAGTATTATGGCCAAGCCTTTCAAATAGTGACAAAAACCCCTGAGGTCAAAGATGACGCAGCCCAATGGATGCCTCTTGGCGTGTTCGCATTGTCTCAAGGCGACTCAGGGGCATCGAACATGGTCGTGCAACTTGCGGTGAACAAGGATGGCGTAATACAAGGAACCTATTACAACACCGACAACGATATGACGAAGCCTATTAAAGGAATGGTCGATAAACAGTCCCAGAGAGCTGTCTGGACTTTTGCGGATGACAGCAACAATGCGGTCATAATGGAGACCGGGATCTACAATCTTACTCAGGATCAAACCGACGTGTTAGTGCATTTCGGGAAAGACAGAACTGAACAGTGGCTCTTAGTGCGTCTCAAAGAGCCTCCAACTGAGGAATAGCCGGGGATCCAAATTCAGCGCTGCATGTGCAGTTGTCTTCGGCGTTTTAGGATCAAGAGACCATCGTATTCAAAAAAACTATTGCACGTGTTTCCGACCAATACTCGCCGTCGTTGTTGAACGCGATGAATCCAACATGGCCGCCGTGTTCCGGGATCTCGAGGAATAAGTTGATGCTCGATTTTGCTTCTTCAACTGGGAAACAGGATGCCGAAAGAAACGGGTCATCAGTCGCGTTTATCAAGAGGGTAGGGATTGAGATGGTCGGCAGGAACTGTCGGCACGATGCCTTCTCATAGTAATCATCGGCATCCTTGAACCCGTGCATAGGAGCAGTGTACCTGTCGTCAAAGTCTTTTAGGGTTCTGATCCGTTCGTATCCGATATCGCTAATGCTTTCCGGCATCATGAGAGCTTTGACTCTTATTTTCTCGTGCAACATCCTAAGAAATCTTCTTAAATATGGTCGATTTCGGAATTCCTCCAGGCGAACCGAGCAGGCCTTGAGATCGCACGGCACAGAGATCGTGACTGCCTGTTTAATAAGCGGAGACTTTCTGTCTCCCTGCTCTCCCAAGTATTTCAAAATCGCATTGCCCCCGAGGCTGAATCCAACGAGAGCTAATTCATCATACATCCCCGAAGCCGCAACATGGCAGATCACCGTGTGGAGGTCCTCAGTTTCTCCACTGTGATACATGCGCAGCTTCAAGTTGGGTTCTCCGCTGCATCCCCTGAAATTTATAGCCAGGGCATCCCAATCGTTGCGGTTCAAGGCTCTCACCATTCCCATCATGTATGGTCGTCCGGAATCCCCTTCAAGGCCGTGTAGTAGAATGGCAAGTCTCTTGGAACCGACTCCAGCCCAATCCAGATCAATGAAATCCCCGTCAGGAGTTGCGATACGCTCACGCTGATACGATACCCCCCGAACCTTCCGGAAAACAGTGGGGATTATGGTCTGCACATGGGGATTTGAACACAGCAGCGGCGCTGTATAGTTGGATCGAGATACTACAGGCATCTTTCCCTACCTCCATGATTATCTGTGAAGTCAGACTATCCTACATATCAGCAATTTCAGCTCTGATCATTTCGCGGATCCTCATCCAGTACCTGACGGACCATCCCCAGAAGTTTTCGCATGTCGTAAGGTTTCTCGACAAAGCCCCTGGCTCCAGCTAATGACGTTCGCGTTATAGGCCCGTTTTCAGAATAACCGCTGGCTATAAGAATTCTGGCTTTAGGATCAACCCCGAGAATCTCTTTCAGACATTGCCTGCCATCCATCTCGGGCATGATCAAGT
>CAIXMD010000223.1 GCA_903920415.1 uncultured Desulfomonile sp. | reverse complement strand
GAACCCACGCCTCTCTATCTTCAGTTAGCCAATGGATTCGCCAAGCTGATTGAACTTGGGAAACTCCCTCCTGGATATCGACTTCTTTCCGAAAGGAAGATCGTGGATAATCTCTCGATCTGCCGGCGTACAGTGAGAGCGGCACTCGGCCATTTAATTGAAAGAAAACTTTTGGTCTCCAAACAGGGTCGAGGAAACTTTGTTCTCCTCCCCCCAGCCAAAAAGTTATTACGGATCCTGATTCCCGAAAGATTTCAATCGGATCACTGGCAGAGTAAGCCTTTTCATTACGATTGGATTCACCGTGGTGAGGCGGAAGTGAATTGCGAGGTCCATTACGTTTACACTCCCACTCTGGAAAAGTTGCAGCAACTTCTGCAAGCTTCCACCTCCACTGGGGATGGAGTGCTCATCTTTCGTCCTCCCCAAGTTTGGGTTGATTATCTGGAGGCCATTCCACCGACGGCCAAACCCACTTTGCCCTTTTTGGTGGTCAACCGTCTTTTCGTAAATCCAAAAATCCATTTTACTTCCGCTCAACATTCCCAGATTGCTCAGAAGGCTACAGGGGATCTGCTTGCGGCTGGGCATCGTCGGGTGGGCTTGATCGCGGGAGATCCCGTCAATTCCTACATTCAAAGCGCGCTTGAGGGTTATCAAAATGCGTTGGCGGGTGCAGGAATCTCCTACGAAGCTGGACGAGTTCTTTTTCTAAAAGAAAAAGAGAGGAAAGACCCCGTCGAAAAAGAGCTGGCAGAGTTCGTGAAAAAGATGGATGCCACTGCCGTCCTTGTTGATGGGAGTTCCTTGACGCTTGCTTTTGAGAAATGCATTGAACAGTTAGGGATCAATGTGCCGCGTGCTCTCTCCGTCATGATGGTGACGGAAGAGGTACCTCTGAGCCGGGCAAAGGTGAACTGGTCGGCCTATGTTGACCCAACGCAGGCCATCACCACGCAAGGGTTGAGACATTTATGTGAAATCATTCGTGGAAACGGTGCGCAGGTTCGGGAAATCTTCTCTGCTGTCTCGCGTGTCGGCTCCACCCTTTCGGCCCCACCCGCTTAGTTTTACCGCTTCTTGGGCCCACTCGAACTAAGGGAGATGGATTGAAGTTCCTTCTCGTATCTTCGACCCAACTCTTGAAGGGAGTTCGCGTCGAAATGTAAGGGATCCTCATGGCCGTGGCTGAGCCCTTCTGAGGAAATAACGGCGAAACGGTGGATCGAAGGAACAAGGGAATGAATCTGTTGATTGACCAGAGTGGCGAAAGGAGTTTTGGGGTTCTGCTCAAGGAATCGGCCCAGTTCTCCAGCTAGGAAGGGGACTTCGGGTGCAGCCAGATCTTCGCGGTAGGCCGCAACGACCCCTGTGAGCCTTTCGGCATATGAGTGCGCCGTCGGTGACTCCAAGGAATCCTGCTCCCCTTGATGCCAGAGGAATCCGTGAAGTATGCCCCCGCTGAGAGCCAACTTCGCCCTGCGAATCGATTTTAAGTAGAGGTCGGCTCCAGGTTGCCAAAGGGCGAGGGGAGTTCCCCCGACCGCACACGGGATTAAGCCAATTCTAGTCTGGGGATTTCGTTTTACCCTTTGTTTAGCCAGTGCCATCCCCAACCCTACCCCAGACCTCGGGCTGTCGTAATGAATCGGCTCACCTTGATTGACCCACTTGTCTTGGGAATCGAAAACGAGAATATTACGGACTGGTTTTTTGTCCTCCTCTTGGACAAGCCCCCGCCCCGCCATGTTGGACTGTCCTAGGAGAAGATAGCATTCCAGTGGAGCGGATGAAGATGTTGCACTGTTCATTTGGGCAAAAAGTTAGAATCTTTATTTTGTTTGGATTGGATTTCTCGGAGTCGAGGCCACTCGACCCGTTTCCAATCCTCCAGACCAGAATATCCATTGTGCAAATGAGGACTTCCTGCCTGCAATCGGAAATCTGCACTCTCCACATTGGTGGCAGGACGAATGAAAAGGGGGTCGGCAATCTGGTCGTGAATTCCACGCACTGCGAGCTTCCCGGGGTCGACATAGGTGTTGTAGTCGTAAAACAGATCCTGGTTGGGCCCGTGCCAGGATCGGTTGTCGTTGGGCCTGCCCCCTGGGCGTGGAGCAATAATATTGTGTAGGATGAGCACATCGGTGCAGTCCATGCCGAACATCTCGCATCCATCCTTGACAACCTGAGCGTTCTGGTAGGAGATATTTCCATCGAAATGGACGTGGTCACTGAGAAAAGCATGCATGCCTGAGCCACCATTATGAACACTCAGATTACTTTGGACGAGGGTTAGGCCCCGGTAGGGCTCGAATTTCTTTTTGTTCCGATCCTGATTCCGCATGGAGTCCACGATGATTCCGTTGCCGTCGGTGATCTTTCGCTTGGTGCGCCAAGGAATATAATTTGCGTTATCGTGGGTGAGATTTCCGCGAATGATATTCTTGTAGCTCTGGGTGTTCTCGTCGGAGTTGTAGCCCCATCCGAGATTGATCCCGCTCTTGGCCCACGGACTGTACCAAGCACAGGAATGGACTACGTTGCTCTCGACGGTGACATAGTCGGCGAGGTAGGCGCTGATGCCTGCTCCAGCACAGTGGTGCACGGTGTTTCCTACCACTCG
>CAIXMD010000222.1 GCA_903920415.1 uncultured Desulfomonile sp. | reverse complement strand
TTCACGGAACCTGTCCGGCACATCATGGATGTTATGTCGCAAATTATACTTGCCTCATGGGGTGCACCTACAAAGACCACCTGCCCGCCCATTCGATCGATAAGGAGATCGGCCAACCGTGCAAAGCTATCTGCAGGCCACCTTTTTGCTTCTGAATTTGCCGATCCCGGACAAAGGCAAAAAAGAGGCAGATCCAAATCAACTCCCATCGAAAGGAGCACCTCTTTCGCATTTATAATCTTCTCTTCGCTAATCTTGATTGAGCAGTCTGGTAGCGCCTTTCTGGAGCTTCCCCCACCTCGCAAATAAGCTTCAAGAAAATCTGTTATGGCAAGATAGTAATATACTTGGTGTCTCCCCCTGATGTCCTTGGATCGAGGGACTCTTAGGTTGAGTAGAGGGCCCCGCAGGTCGGTAGGATACCCGAGCCTCAGAGGTATCCCTGCCAACAACGCGGTAAAAGCGCTTTCAAAGGCGTTCTGGAAAAGTACGGCCATGTCAAACTTCTCAGAAGCCAACTTGGCCTTCATCCTAAAAGGTCTTACTATGGGGCCACCTGAATTGACGGGAAAGGATATTATTTCATCGGTGATTCCTGAAGCTTGTAAAAGAGGAGCCGTGGAAGCAGGTACCCAGAAGGAAATACGGGCATACGGAAGAATGCGCCTGATTTCCTTTGCTGCGGGTAGGCTAATTACCGTATCGCCCACCCAGTTCGTTCCCCTAACCACAATCCGCGCAGGGGGGAGGTGTGATTCATGTGTCATGCTGAAAGATGTCACGTGTTACCTGGAAAGAAATTTCGTCTCTGAAAATGCCGCGATATCTAACGTTATTCATACGTTGCTATGAGTAAGTGATGGTCATTTTTAGAACATTCCTTCCTTTATCTCGATGATACTCTATCGATTCTACCGCTTGTCTAACGAGATGAAGTCCCAGACCACCCTCGGTGCTCTCTAAGATGGATTCTTTCATTCGAGGCGGAGGCACAGACAGCGGATTGAACTCCTGCCCATCGTCCACAAACTCGATGATTAACCCTGTATCCTCTAAAACTAACAGTACTCGTATGTCGTGCTCCCCTTTGTCATCAAAAGCATACTTGATAATGTTCGTAAGTATTTCTTCGAGTACCAGGTTCACCGTGTAAACAATCTTTGATGATACCAATTGGGATTCCAAGAAATTGTTAACTTCCTTACTCGATTTGATCAAATCATTGGCGTTGTTTCGTATCAATGTAGTGTACTGGTTCTTCATTCACAACCTCTTGTGGCCACGATTCGCACCGAAGAATCTTAGGTTTTCCTTATCCTTCGAAAACTTCCTTAACACTGCGGGGATGGCCTAAGCGGTGCATTTGACTAATTGCCAAGCTTGAGGGATGTGACATTATGGCTGCAGAGTTTCCGCCAGGGCTCAAAGAAACCGTAATGCTTCATCCTCGTCATGCGCTATGGGGATGAGCCTGGCAGTGCCGGAAGTCATCAATGTTTCTTCGACCATTGGTTGTGGACTCAGGACAATCATTTTCTTTCCTGAAGAGGCCAAAGATTTGGCGGTTGTGAACAACAGCCGAATTCCAAGCGAGGCTAAATACGAAACCTGGCTCATATCGACTAAGAAGTGAGTTTTGCTGGAGTCTGCAAGATGCCTGAATTCATTGCCTATCTTGCTTTCTCCTTCGAGGTCGAGTATTCCGGAAAGAGCAATCCGGGTAAGCCTCGCGTCCCCTCGAACCACTTTCATTTCCATTATCTGCCTCCGTCCAAATAATCCAGGGTCCTTCTATAGAGTTAAAACTTCAGACTTTTTTGTTGAGCCTAAAAGCCAGTATTGTAATGTCGTCCGCCTGAGACATCCCGTCAGAGAAGGAAACAACCTCTTTGAACAGGTCTTTAACCACATCTCGAACTGACCTATCCGTGAGCCGGCGCGCTTGTTTAATCAAGTTTTCTTTGGCGAAGAAGCGTCCCGTCCTATCAAACGCTTCAGTGACACCGTCTGTAAAGGCCAACAGCGTATCTCCCGGTTCCATGATGAATTCTTGTGTTGGGAAAACCGCATCTTGGAACAGGCCCAATGCGGGACCACCTGGGTGATCTAAGAAAGCAATACTTTCTTGCTGTCCAATTACAAGGGGTGAATCGTGTCCGCCGTTGGCATAAATGAACTTTCCTTCTTTGAAATTGAGGACACAGCAAAAGATCGTTACGAATACACAACTTTCGTTATTCTGAGACAGGCGTCGGTTCACGCGAGCCAAGACGTGGCCAGGATTGCTATTCTCACCGGCTGCCGTTTCCAGGAGCGACTTGGTGACAGCCATGAGAATGGCCGCAGGCACTCCTTTCCCGCAAACATCACCGATGGCAAAACACATATTTTCTTCATCGATAGAAAAGAAATCGTAAAAATCGCCTCCCACATTTCGAGCCGGCTCCATCACGGCATAGATTTCCAACCTGTCACCGCCCACAGGCGGAGAAAAACTGGTGGGCAGCAAACTCCTCTGTATTTCAGCAGCTATGGAAAGTTCGCTCTCCATTCTCTGTTTAGCTGCGGTTTCCTCGGCAAGTCTATTTACGTACTGGGTAAGTTGCCGGCCAAGAAGATTGAAAGACTGGGCCAATTGTTTCACTTCTTCGGGTCCCCGTTCTGATACCTGCACTTGGAAGTCACCCTCTCCAATCTTTTTAACTGCGTCACGAAGCCCCATGATGGGCCGAGAAATGGAACCGGTGAACCAGAATCCGAAAAATCCTGTAAGCGCCAAAAGGATGAGGCTTCCTCCAAGGCTGAGGATTTTTGCATGGCCAAGTGTCGAACCCGTAGACTTTACAATCGATGCTCGGGCCTGTTGCTCTGCCTTATTGTCAGCGTCCCTGATCTTCTCCTGTACAGGCAAAAAGTACTTGTCTATTTCGACCACGGCAGAAACCACGAAAGGGGTTCCCTGTACATGCATCAAGGCCATGAATTTTTTTGCAGCTTTTTGATTTCTATCTATAAACGTATAGTAACCTTGAACCCTATCTTCTGTAAAAGAACGCTGGACAAGTTTCCACATGTCTGGAAATTCATCTTTCCATCCAGAGTAATTCCTGCCTTCCACGCTACTATTTAAATGCCAGACTGCGACCCCCTTGTTGTCAAACACGTCAATATGGCCCGCGATATTTTCGCCTTCAGGTGTATAAATGTTCTGTGCCGCTATCTTTCGAAGTTCTTTATCCTTACGAAGTTCACCATAATCTTGGAGGTCCCGCTTCGAAAGTTCCAATGAGAGAAGTGCCGCAGCTTGATGCCCCTGTGCCTCAACAAGCTTCTCACCAAATCGCGTAAGAATCGTCTCGGAAAGATCATTGTCTGCTTTAGCAACAGCGCTCACTGCTTCCGAAGCCGTTTCAAGGTTCTCAGACATGAGGCGGTCGAGCACCTTATCCGCCAAGAATACCATTCCAAGAGTTGTCATCAGAATTATAACCAAATAAGATAACATCAGGCGCGTAGCTATTTTCACTACATGCTCTCCGCTGAATTAGTGCCCCATATACTTCTGGTATACCGGGTAAGCATCCTTATATATACTCCCGCTCCTATCCGCAAGACTGCTGAAATTCATTCCTGAGTTGATTCAAGCAAGAAATATATCTTGAAAAATCTAAGTCCTTGCAGAAATGAAGATTTATTAGTACGTTTTCTGATTGTGTCACGAAACTCGCATCGGAGTTCAACACCGTCCTTGTGCTCTGCAAATACGTTCCGTTTGAGTCAATTTCACGCTGTGGTTTCTCAATGCTTAATTCCTGGGAAGCAGTGACCGTCTCGGAAGCAGAAACCATCCTTCTGGGTCAAGCCATAGGGAAGATTCTTAGACCTGGAGATGCCGTGCTTCTTCAGGGCGATTTGGGGTCCGGCAAGACTCGGCTGGCGAAAGGGATAGTCTCTATTGCTGCGCGTGTCGCAATTGACGAGGTGGTAAGCCCTACCTACACTCTGATCAATCGATTTGAAGGAGAGTTCCCAGTTTATCACGCCGACCTGTACAGAATAGAATCCAATCAAGTAGATGAAATAGGACTTGAGGAACCTCTCGGGTCGGGTGGGGCTCTCATCGTGGAGTGGGCGGAAAAAATACTTGACCTCGGAGGCGAATCGCTTAGAGTTTTTATCTATTACACGGAAGAGGAAGATCTTAGGAAAGTAGTATTTGAATGGACCGATAAAAGTGCATGGGCGACCAGACTTCCCAGTGTAATTGATGAATGGGAACGTCGCAATCCATCCGTAGGGGCGACTAATTTTGTGATGGAGCAGTGATATGCCGTTAATAGTTCAAAAATTCGGGGGCACCTCGGTAGGAGACCTTGAGCGTATTGCGAACGTGGCACGCCGGGTGGCTTCCCGCAAGGAACAGGGAAACGACATGGTAGTGGTAGTGTCTGCCATGGCCGGGGAGACCGATAGGCTGATAAATTTGGCGAAGAAGATAACACCTGCTCCTAACGAAAGAGAGCTTGATGTATTGGTCTCTACCGGGGAACAGGTCACTGTTGCGCTACTGGCGATCACCCTCGAATCCATGGGTTATAGAGCGGTGACATATTGCGGCTGGCAAGTGCCTATCGTGACAGATGATGCGTACGGCGCGGCCAGGATCTACGATGTTCCTAAAGAAGCCATGGAGAGGGATCTGGCAGAAGGACGAATCATTATTGTAGCAGGTTTTCAAGGTGTGGACGGAAAGAGGAACATCACGACCTTGGGTCGAGGGGGCTCCGATACCTCCGCTGTGGCTGTGGCAGCCGCCCTGAAGGCAGACTTGTGCGAGATATTTACAGATGTGGACGGAGTTTATACAACGGATCCCCATATTACAGGCAAAGCCAGAAAAATAGGAAAGATCGCTTATGAAGAAATGTTGGAGATGGCATCCCTGGGAGCCAAAGTGCTCTATATCAGGGCAGTGGAATTTGCGATGCGTTACAAGGTGCCGCTGGTAGTTCGTTCCAGCTTCAACGATCATGAGGGCACACTGGTCACGGAGGAGAGTTCAGACATGGAAAAAGAGTCGGTCAGGGCCGTTACATGCAATACAAAAGAAGCAAAGATAACCATTTCCGGGGTAGAGGACAAGCCGGGAGTAGCCTCCCGTATATTCTCAGCACTGGCGGATTCCCACGTTGTGGTTGACATGATTATTCAAAATAGCAGCGCTGAAGGGAAAACCGACATCAGCTTCACCATCCCTGAAGTCGATTTGGGAAAAGGCTTGGAGATATGCAGGGGGATTGAAGAATATTTCCAAGCGGAAAACATAAACGGATGTGAAGACATCGCAAAGGTATCAATTATAGGACTCGGCATGAGATCATACTCCGGGGTCGCAGCGAAAATGTTTTCTGCTCTCGCTAGAGAGGGCATAAATATAGAGATGATTTCCACTTCAGAAATCAAGATTTCGTGCGTGATCCGACAAAAGTATGCCGAACTCGCTGTACGGATCCTGCACGATGTCTTCGAACTGGATAAGGCTACGTGACTGGGGAGACCCCTGCAGGAATGATCGACCTTACCGGTTCAGAAAGAGGCAGTGCCGACTGTAAATATGGGCATCACGTAATTATAATTAATACTTTATTGACAGTTACGAATTAAAATGATAAGATATTTCAGTAAAGTGTTGTAACAAGTAGATATCATTTATTAAGGAGTCGAGAGATGGTACGGCCACTCCTAGTTTGCACTGTAGGATTTCTGGTACTGTCCGCGTTGCTCACCCCGTTAACCCCTCATGCCTATGGCAGTATGGCATCATATTGCTGTCCTCAGATCCCGATCTGTGGGCCACCGATTGTCCCTCTATCGTCGTGCTGCGTCCCGACACCCCTCTTTCCACCACCACCCCCTCTCGTGGTGCCAATAGTAGTTGCTCCGCCGCCGCCATGTTTTCCGATGCCGCCAATGCCGATTGCCAAGGTCAAACGGTCATATGGCAAGCCTTTTGGCTACTAATTCGGATCGCGGCGAAGATATAAACGCACGCAGGCTGCCACTGTACCGTATATTTGAGAGTCCCACTGAACAACGCAAGAGTTCTCCGGGGTAAGGGAATACCATATTTCCTGTAGCTAAGGACAAGCCTGAAGCCTCATTTTGAGGCTTTGAAAGCTTGTCTGCTGCCTCCTCCCGAAACTTTTTTCTGATTTTATTGTCCTTTTATGACAATACAACCCTCCATCAGTTGAATTCTCCGTTTAATTGCCTTATGGTTTTTTCTATGAGGTCCATCTACTAGTTGTTTCTACTGGATACCTTGACAAGACGCAGCTTGACCTCGCGCGAAGACTTTGATGGCGCCGATGAAGAAATGAAAGTCTAGGAATTATTTCTTAGGAGGGAAACCAAGATGATGGGCAAATCGCACTTCTGGGTTGTTTGTGATGCAGTTGCCTACATCAAGAAACAGGGAAATGAGGCGCAGAAAACGGCATTGCAAACTTTTGAGATCGCTTACGGGGAAAATAAACCGGTCGACAGCATCCCCCCGCATGAAACTGCGGTAGAACGTCTGGCTGGTTTTGAGTCACTGCATACCGACAAATTCGGAGACTTGGCCCTTACTTTCCGCTCCCTTCCCGGCGGAGGAAAGACCAATATTACTGGACTCGGATTTCACATGTTCACCGCCTTCAACCATTTCATCAATCCTTATCCTGACACTGACGCTTCGTGGCCCAGTGCCAGCGGGTATGCGTACACCGCCTCGTCAATGAAGGGGTTTGATTCCCTTGTCGTGAAAGGAATTTCTGAACATCTGAGTGGTTTGGTGGATGTGGAGAATTCCTTGGTTCTCGATCGCATAAAATTTTTCTGGAAAGACGGAATTGATGC
>CAIXMD010000221.1 GCA_903920415.1 uncultured Desulfomonile sp. | reverse complement strand
TTCCAGCTCCTTGCGCACCGCCTGCTGATACCCGTTGCAGATGGAATCCCCGATGAGCAGAACACGCGGCAACTTCGCCTCGTCCGCGTTGTACCAGTACGCGATCACCCATTCCGTCGGCTCCCTTTGTCTTGTGAATGTCTCCATGGCGGATCCTTCCTTAATCCGACATTACTTTAATTAAATCGTCATAACCCGTTGATGGATAGAACACAAACGACGTATTTTCATTTCAAATCACTGGCTACCTGATTTTTACTCCCAGCAAATCCAGTATTTTCTGCTGCTCCGAGTCGGGTGTCGTTATTTTTGACGCTACTTCGATTCCTTTTATTTTGAGATTTTCTTTTCTGATGGACTTGAGCCTTTCAATTACTATCTGAAAAGACCAGCGCCGAGTTGCATTGCTTCTGTCGGATTCAAACATAGGTTCAAGGCATTCGGTCGCGTGCCACTGAATATAATATGCCAGCATGCAGATGAATACATGGGCGCGGATTCTGTCATCTTTCTTGTGATATATCGGCCTGATTTCCAAGGATACTGTCTTCAAATTTCTGAATGCCTTTTCCACTCCCGCCAGAGCTTTGTACCCTGCGACAGCCTCCACCGTGCTCATGTTCTCCTCCTCGACATCAGTCCTCACAATATAGCAACCATCAAAAAGACGCTCACGTCCAATAAGCTCATTATCCAAAGACCACTCGACAGCTCCGGTATCGCTTACGCTCCAATTGTAGAATTTGCCGATTTTGTATCTTCCAAGCAAAGCTCCTATCCGTGCGCATACTTTCCCTTTGTCACGTTTATTCCTGACTTTTGCAATTTTTTCAAACTCTGAACTGACCCTTTCCACAAGAGAATCTCTTGTTTCCCTCTCTCTCCGCATTGTATACGGATTTTTGCAGAGCATATACCGTATCCGGGGATTATCAGGATCTCTGACCTCTTCAATTCGGCGTTCATCGAACAGCTCGGGCTGGATCACGTCTCTCTCCAGCAGCTCGAATATTTGCGGATGCGTCAGGGCCGTCAGAGTTTTAAAACCATATCCAGTAACCTCCTCAATGCGTTTTGGAGTCAGCATCCCCCGATCTCCGGCAAAAACAATTTCCCTCACCCCATAGGTGCTGGCAAGACGTTCAGCCTGATCTTTGACGGTCGTCTGATCAGAGGTGTGTCCGTTGAAAACTTCAATGGCGACAGGACACCCGCGTTTGTCAGCTATCAGCCCGATTGCTATTTGTTTATAACCTTTCTTCCCTCCCTTGCCGAGTCCGCGGTCAACGAGTTCAGAATCTGTATATTCACCCTCGAGCCAGGTATTGGTCATGTCATAAAGAATCAGACAACCGTCTTCCAGATGTCTCTTTGCCAGTTGTTTCTGGATGGACTCCTGACGCTCCAGCAGTTTATCCATCGGTGCATAGCAGTGCCTGTCCACATCTATACTGACGCCAGGCGGGTGTCCGCACAACTCCCACAGGACGGAGTCCATGAAGATGTTGCTCAAATGAAGTTTGCTGCCCTGGAAGACTATCCTGCCGGCAATCATGGCCATGAGATCATCGCGCCACTGTTCCCGGCGGGAGTAAAGAAGTTTATCCAGGCCAAGACGTTTTCCGAGCTCAAGAAAGGCCGCGGACGCTCCGTACTCGCGGGAAGACGCGATTTCCAGTTCCTCGTCCGACAGGAATGCGCCCCTTCCAGACAACACTGCCTTTATCTGCACGATCTGCGAAGCGGGAAGACGGCTGATATTGGCAATCGTCCGATGCTTGACCTTCCCATTTTCCTTGTAGCTTTCCCTGATTAAAACCGTCCGATAGAGTTTCTTGCCTTGCTTATTTTTTATTTCCTCAACATACATTGTGGCTACCCTTAGTGATATATTTATTTAAAAATATATTGCCATTCTCATATCTGTCAAGAGATTATATAAAATATATTCAATTTCATTTTACTGGCTACCTTTTTACATGATATTTACAGCTATCTCATTAATCATTAAGGATTTAAATAAAAAACATCACTGTAATGTCGGTTTAAACATGGCAACGATATCGGCGACACCTTCCGCGGGATGGAATTCAATCCCCATCGTGAACAATGGTGTCTGGAAATCCTTCCGCCTATACCATTCATCCGTAATACAGATTGCCGAAATCGAATTTCATA
>CAIXMD010000220.1 GCA_903920415.1 uncultured Desulfomonile sp. | reverse complement strand
GTCGCGAGCTACTTCTGCACGAGCAAGAGCCCGACAGCAATCGACCAAGAGGATGGCCATGTGCCGACAGCCGTGACGTCCGAGTTCCTTCTTGATCTTTCCATCCAGATCCCTGTCCAGCTTCCACCCCTCAGCTTTCGCGAATACTTTTTCCGCACGCGTACAGCGGTTGGTAGTGAATCGTTTCATGTGAGTCTGCACCGATTCAATTATTAGTGTGGGCCGATTCACTACTATTTTACATTCCATGGCGTAGAGTTCATCTTCAAGGATACCGCTTGCAACCCTTCTGTCTTTTCCCTGCTTTTGGACGCCCACTGACTTACACCTTGCATATGCCAGCATGTTTCCTCCTCATAAAGTTAACCTCGTACCACACTCAAAGGTCTCCGAATGCTGCGCAACTGTCCTTCATCCTTGGGTTGCCGGCCATCAAGCGAACCATTTCTTCCCCTATGACCCGGTCATTCAAATAAACCTTCGGACCGTCGCTTTCGGACTTAAAGGGTACTCCAGCCATCTCGTTGGCTTTCCTGAGTTCCGGAACGGTTATAGCGTTAATCAGCATCTCCATTGAATCCAGTACCAACTCAGCCAAACGATTAGAACCGTTTTCACCGCCCAGAACGGCCCGCACGATCTTGGTCATTCCAGGGCCGACGCGAACTCCGATCAATTTGTCTGTGGCGGTAGAAAGGTCCTGCACAAGGCCTAGCACGTCACGTTTGACCTCCACCTTGGCCTGCCGAATATCGAGGGCAGGCGATTTCACGTCAAGGACTACCTCAGCGGAGAAAAGATCATCTTCCGAACGTGAGATAACTCGCCATGATCCTTGCTCGATCATCTCCACTGTGGTCAGATTATTCATCTGAAAATCCACTATCAAAACGCCCTCCCTTTCATTCTGGAAACTCTCTCTATTCCAGAACCATCACGAAACCGCATCAGCCGACACGGGTAATTCCAACTACGAGTTACATTTTATAACACAATCCGGATGCCGATGAGGATAAGCACCGTTCCCCCGAATCGTTCAGCCCATTCTCCAAGATGTATACCGGCTTTTCTCCCCAGCCCCGCACCCGCGAGGGTCATAAACAAAGCCGCCAAACCGATAACGAGCGCTGGTTTCCATATGGACACGCCTACCAAACCCAAGGATAGGCCGACAGCGAGAGCGTCGATACTGGTCGCAACGGAGAGGCCAACCAGACTCCATCCCCTCGTAGGATCGTAATTTTGCGTTCGAGTCTCTGGTTGATATGACTGTCGAATCATGTTCACACCAAGCACACAAAGGATACCGCATGCTATCCAGTCGTTCATCCCAAACAGGAAAGCAGACAGTTTTTCTCCTCCGAACCAACCAATCAGTGTCATCATCGACTGAAATAGCCCGAAGTGCCATGTCAAACGAAAAGTGTGGCGAAATGTGAGACGATCAAGACCCGCAGCCACTGCGGCTGCCACTGCAAACGCGTCTGTGCCCAGTGCTACCGCGGTGCCGAGTAGAGTGGGAGTGTCCAAAACTTAGTGAGTCATCCTTTCCAATCTTCTGTATGATGGGCATCCATTAATGTACCAGGTAGTTCATGGCTTGGTCAACTCCTCCAGTGGATATCAAGATTTTTTTGATCCATTTTAGTTGGCTAGATTCATGAAAACTGGAATTAGCCTGTTGGAGTAACGTGCATTCGGCGGGCCATGAAAAAATATAATAGTCTACTTACTTGCTACAGAGTTCACAGTTCTCTTCTCAATATTATCGATAATGCACTTGGCCCATGAATCTGTAACCATGTAAATCATCTCCAGGCCCTGGCGGCTGGATGTGATGATCCCCCTGCTTTTCAGGTGGATTAAATGCTGGGAAACCGTAGCTTGGTGCAACCCCAAACATTCCTGCATGTTCTTGACGTTACAACCTCCTACCATGAGAAGGCCATAAACGATCTTCAAGCGAATTGGGTGACCGAGGGCTTTAAAGATCTCTGCTTCACGTGAAAATTCTTTCTTCTTTATCTGCTGAAAAAGTAGTTCATTCTCCTGTTCTTTTTCGTTAGCAAGCTTTGTGGAAGGCTGCATCTGATTTACCTTCAGTCAGAAATCAAGTGTTGTTTTTTGTTTGGGGAGACCGAATACTTTTTTCCCCGTGCCTCGGGGAACACGATTCGGACATTCAGGTGGAAAATCCGAAATGAGGTAAGATCCACTTATTGAGAATGATCCACCCGGCGACAATACCAATCAATAGTAATATTTCCATAAAATCTCTCTCAACTT
>CAIXMD010000219.1 GCA_903920415.1 uncultured Desulfomonile sp. | reverse complement strand
TCGCAAGTCGGAACCATTACCGCCTTGCCGCCGTGGTTATCCACGTAAAAGACATATTCTACGAAGAAGGGTTTGGGAACGATCACCTCATCGCCGGGATTCAGAATGGTCTTGAGGACGACGTTCAGGGCTCCTCCGGCGCCACAGGTCATCACGATCATGTTCTCAGCAATATCGACTCCTTCGTCTTCCCGAATCTTCTTGGCTACGGCCACTCTCACTTCTGGAAGCCCGGCGTTGGGCATGTACCCGTGGATCCCCGGGGTATGGTCTGATGCGGCTCTTACAATGGCGTTTCTGAAGTCTTCCATTGGATCGAGGTTGGGATTCCCCAAACTGAAATCGAAGACGTTTTGGGCGCCGTGCTCCTTTTTTAAGCGTGCCCCCTCTTCGAACATCTTCCTGATCCAGGATGACCGTTGAATGGACTCGGCAATCTTTGCAGATGTCGGCATGTTCATCATCCTCCCGGCTGAAAAATGTACAAACGAAAGCCCGGCTATCAAATCTGAATCCAGGTTTATTGCCGGGCTCTCCACCTTGCATCAGCCCTGTTTTTTCAGGGTTATTAATCATAACACACCAGGATGTAAGAAGTCAATGCCTTATCGGTGCCCGCGGTATCTATTGTGGCGGCATTCACGCACAACACCCCTATGGCTTCAGAGCCAAACAAACCATGCAATTTTCGTGAATTTTAGCAGCGGCTTTTGTTAGAGCCTCCATGATTTTTTAAGGAGTTTGCATTCACCCTTGCACCAGTGCATAATGAGCGTGGGATATTCGCGCAGGTTGCCGGATCACGAAACAAACTTTAGGTTGGTCGATGCGCTCAAGACAGTCTCAAGATCTTATGAATCATACGAATCTTAACACGATTGTGATTAAACAAGATTTGACGACAGAGGCGATGCATGGGTTTTCCAGGGACATCTATTTCTTGACGCAATCGATCAAAGTGATCTTATCAATTCTCGTCGTTCTCGCCATTATTTCCTTTGAATCAGTCAATTGCTCAGCGGATTCTTTCGTGGACGGGATACGAGATGCCAAGGCCGGAAAACTGGACCGTGCGGTTGAGGCATGGACTCGTGTTATCCGTAGAAATCCAAGATCTTACGAAGCATATATGAATCGCGGGAGTGCCAACATGTGCAGTGGGTACGTATTTCGTGGCATTATCGATTGGTCAATAGCTCGTGAGCTATCACCTCTATTTGCCTACGCGGTTTTCACCGGCGATTTTATCCGACAGACTTCCAGAAAAAGTCCCTTTCTCAACTATGCCGTATCTGTAGAATTGGACCCGGACTACATAGGGTCAGTGCTCATGATGGGCGTTACATACCTCGATCTTGGTCTGACAGTAATGACAGCGGATTTGTACACTAAATCAGCGGATCTGACCAGAAATCCTCTCCTGAAAAGCCAGTTGGATTACTGGGCGAAATCCCTAGGACCAGAATCGCAGAGACACGAAAATGTAAAGGAAAGGGGGCTTATAGAAAATTCTCCTTGACCTTGTTGAGACTTCGGGACGCATCCTGAGCCTTCGTCTACTCCCTTTTTCTGTTGACAGAACCTATAACGAGACTTATTTTTAGATTTTATTTTATTGAGCTAGGAGAACCAGAGTGAAAGGCCGCATCGAAATCGATAGAGAGAGATGCAAAGGCTGCGGCCTGTGCATAGCTGTTTGCCCAAAGAAGCAAATCGAAATCTCCGACCGGTTGAACACGAAAGGCTACTATCCGGCCAGTTTTCAAGAAGAGAGCGTCAAGGACGCAGAGATTGTCAAGTGCACCGGATGTGCTCTGTGTGCAGTGACTTGCCCGGATGTCGCCATCGAAGTTTATCGTCAGGCCAAGGACGAATCAAAGAATCATAAGGACAAGTCAAAGGAAGAATAATATGGCTGGTAAAGTCCTCATGCGGGGGACACATGTTCTGGGGGAGGCAGCTATCCGTGCGGGATGTCGCGCCTATTTCGGTTATCCAATCACCCCGCAAAACGAACTCCCGGAGTATATGGCCACGGCTTTCGACAAGCTTGATAAAGCCATATTCGTTCAGGCCGAGAGCGAAATAGCGGCCATCAACATGGTGATAGGGGCCTCCGTAGCTGGCGCGAGGGTCATGACCTCGTCCTCCAGCCCTGGGAT
>CAIXMD010000218.1 GCA_903920415.1 uncultured Desulfomonile sp. | reverse complement strand
GATCCGGCAGAAGGGCCTAGAACGGTAGGATACAAAGAGTTGGATCGAAATCTTAGCGGAGTCGCCCTGATTTTTGAAAAAGGTCCTGAATTTAGAGAAGGCGGGCAACGTCCCAGCGTTTTGGGATCATTGAAGAGGCGAGCCAAAGGGATGGCTACCGCTCTCATCTATGCAATTATAACGGGCCTTTGCATAACCGTGATCGGGCTGGTTGTGCCGACGTACACCAAGGTTTACGTAGATCACTATCTCGTCGGTCGCGATGTCCACTGGCTCAAGGCGCTGCTGTGGATGATGCTGTTGACTCTGATTATTCAAATAGCCGTGACATGGTTACAACAAAATGTGCTCCTGAGATTAAACACCAAACTTGCAATCAGTAGTTCAGCCAAGTTCTTCGAGCACCTTTTGAGGCTCCCAATAACTTTCTTCGCCCAGCGATACAGTGGAGAGGTTCAATCGCGAGTATCGCTGAACGATAGGGTCGCTTCGCTGTTGTCAGGACAATTGTCGATCACGATGCTGGGTTGTCTGACGGCCGTCTTTTATCTCTGCGTCATGCTTGATTACAGCGTGTTTCTTACGTCAGTGGGTTTTATAGGTGTGATTTTGAACCTTTTGGCACTCCATTTCGTTTCACGCAAGCGTAAGGATTTGAATAAAAGATTGTTGCAGGAAAATGGCAAGCTGCTGGGAGTGACCATGTCGGGCCTGAGCATGATCGAGACACTCAAGTCCACCGGAAGTGAGGCTGATTTCTTTGCTCGCTGGGCGGGCTATCAGGCAAAGACGACCAACTCGATCCAGGATCTTGGCCTCTGGTCAACTCTCTTGGAGCGAGTTCCCCCTCTGTTGTCATCGTTCAACGCCATAGCCGTATTGGGCTTTGGAGGACTCCTGGTAATGGGTGGTACATTCACTATCGGCGACTTGATGGCGTTTCAGATCCTGATGTCTGGGTTCACTCAGCCCGTTAACAGCCTGGTAGGTCTGGGTAGCCAATTGCAGGAGGTAGAAGGTGATCTTGCCAGGCTCGATGATGTGCTTGCAAACAAAGTGGACCAGGAACTGGAGAAGACGGAGGCGCTGAGCCCTGACCCGGATAGTTCGACAAAACTGGCAGGCAAGATCGAATTCCGAGATGTCGCTTTCGCCTACGGCGCGTTTGATGAGGCATTTATCGATAAATTCAGCCTTACCGTTAATCCAGGCAGTCGTGTTGCGCTTGTCGGCGCTTCTGGAAGCGGCAAATCAACGCTCGGTAACCTGGCGGTCGGTTTATACGTTCCACGGGATGGAAATATCCTTTTTGATGGTAAACCAAGGTCGGAGATTCCGAGGCTTATCATGTCAAATTCACTGACAAAGGTAGATCAGGATATTTTTTTATTCGAGGGTACCATTCGAGATAATATTGTTCTGTGGAATGAGAGCATAACTGATGAGGTCGTCGTGCAGGCCGCAAAGGACGCATGCATTCACGAAGACATCAGCGCCCGCCACAAAGGATATCACGATCCAGTTCTGGAAGCTGGACGAAACTTTAGCGGAGGCCAGCGTCAGCGGTTGGAAATAGCCCGAGCGCTGGCCATGGAGCCGACGATATTGATCTTGGATGAGGCCACAAGCGCTTTGGACCCGATCACGGAGAAGGCCGTAGATGACAATTTGCGACGGAGAGGCTGCACCTGTCTGATTATAGCGCACAGGCTGAGCACGATTCGAGATTGTGATGAAATCATAGTCCTGCAAAAAGGTAGAGTCACTGAGCGAGGTACGCACGAGGAACTCATGGAGCTTGGTGGTTACTACGCAGGGTTGGTGAAGGAAACGTAGATGGTCGAAAACCTATCATCCCCCGTTGACGGGCTGCCCGGCGAGGCAACCGGAGATATGCGGGAAATGCTTAAAAACTTTGCCGCCGTGGGTCGAAAAATCAAACGGGGAGGCAATCGTCCCATACTTCTGAATGATGAGAAAGTAGTCCGGCTGGTTTCTGCCGGCCAGGTAGATATCTTTGCTACACGAATTCAGGATTCCGATCCAATCGGCCGTAGATTGCACGTGGCCCGTGTTCAGGCCGGTCATCTGTTATTAGGATTCTCTCCTGAATCAACGCAGGAAGACATGGCATTCATTGCCGTATCCGGTCCTGAGACGGAACTGATCGAACTGACATGGGAACAGCTTCGGGAGCCTGGCCTAAGCGCCGAATCTCCAAAGGTGTTAGTGGAACTCATTGAGAATTGGGTTGAAGACCTTTCTGCTGAGCTTTCTTTTCGGGGCCCTCCTCCGATGTCTTTCGTGGAGATTGAACCGGGACAATCGTTGGAGTTTGACGATTGCGCCGTCATGGGAGTCAACAAGGGACTGGTATGGGTGACTCAGATCCAGGGCAATACGAAATTCATGGGCTACAGTGACATGTTGGAGATAACCCCAGGCTGGATCATTCCAATTTGTCCGAGTACATGGCTCGTAGCGTCTGGCCATGCTCAGATTAACGCTGAGGCATCTTCGGATCTCTTTGCCCACAACGAGGCGCCATGGGCAGCCTTGAAAGTTTTCCACTCCCTTTTGAGCAGCGTGATTAGTCTACAGCAAAAGGAGAAGCTCGCCACTCAGTCCAGCATGCTCATTCGAGAAGAAGAGGATCAAAGGAGGCTCTTCCGATCAGCGCTTGATAGTCTGAGTGATGTGATCGTCAAAAAAAAGAAGGTATCTGTAGAACTGAAGGGCGATCCCCTTTTTGACGCTTGTCAACTAGTCGGAGCAAAGCTTGGCGTCACTATGCGTCAAGGTTCGAAAAGTGGGACAGAAAAGATCGACCCTTTACGAAGAATCTCGCAGGCATCACAGGTTCGATTCCGTGAAGTCCTCCTAAGAGGTAAATGGTGGCAGGAGGATCACGGCCCCCTGTTGGGTTTCATGGTCCAAGATGGCAGACCGGTAGCTCTTTTGGACATTAAGCCGGGAGTCTACATGCTCCGGGACCCTCAACAGGAAACACAAATCAGGGTGACCGCCAAGGTAGCTGCTGAAATTGGACCGATGGGTTACTCGTTTCACATTCCATTTCCTGATAAGCCTATTAGACCGTGGGATTTGATCAGGTTCGGCATGAGAGGGTGCAAGGCCGATCTCTGGAGAACTTTCGGAATGGCGGCGCTTGTGGGCATCCTCTCACTCATCACACCCATTGCTACCGGCATTCTCTTGGACGATATCATTCCGAGCGAAGACCGAAGTCAACTGCTCACACTCGTGGTCGGATTCATAGTAGCGGCCATTTGCATGACCCTCTTTCAGCTTGTGCAAGCTATAGCGCAACTGCGGATTGAAGGGAAGACCAGTTGGGCAATTCAGTCGGCGGTCTGGGATAGGCTTCTGGACCTTCCGGTGGCCTTTTTCAGAAAGTACGCGGCGGGAGATCTCGCCAACCGGTCTCTCGGTATTGACCAGATGCGCCAGGTGATCTCTGGGGCCGCTGTTACAACTGTCATATCGATGTTTTTCTCTGTCTTTCAAGTTGGACTGCTTTTTTTCTACAGCCTGGAGTTGGCTATTGTTGCCATAGTGGTAATGCTCGTATCATTGATCATTCCCTTTGTGTGTTTCGCTTTCCAATTTCAATACCAACGTCCTTTGTATGATCTGATTGGGAAGATTCAGGCGTTTAACCTCCAGGTAATCATCGGCATCGCCAAGCTGCGGGTTAATGCGGCCGAAAGAAGGGCGTTCAACATTTGGGCCACCAGTTTTTCCAAACAGAAGGAACTGGCGTTCAAGTCCGGGTTTGCCGGAAACGTTCTCGGCGTTGTTGCGAGGTCTCTTTCACTGCTGGGAACACTAGTGATGTTCGCATGGGTCTTCTGGAGCGGAGACCGGGCTCTCCACAGCATGACATCGGGTGAGTTTCTGGCTTTTGTCAGTGCTTTTACAACGGTGCTTTCTTCTGCGCACGCAACACTTACCTCGCTGTATCCCATGATGTCGGTTCAGCCGCTGTACGAGCGAACTAAACCGATTCTGGAGACCTTGCCTGAAGTTAGACCCGGATGCGCTGGTCCCGGTGAATTGCGGGGCTCCGTAGAGCTTGTAGAGATATCTTTCCGTTACAGTCCCGATAGTCCCCTGATTATCAAGAAAATTTCTCTGGAAATACGACCTCGACAATTCGTAGCATTTGTAGGGCCTTCCGGTTCGGGTAAATCGACTCTGCTCAGGCTCCTCTTGGGATTTGAGCCACCTGAGTCAGGAGCTATCCTGTACGACCGACAGGACTTGAGCCAACTCGACGTCCAGGCTGTGAGGCGTCAAATCGGAGTGGTTCTTCAGAACGGAACCCTTTTTGCGGGAAGCATATTCGAGAATATCGTCGGCTCGAGTCTTTTAACCATGGACGACGCGTGGGAGGCGGCTCGCATGGTGCACCTGGATGAGGACATCAACGCCATGCCGATGGGGATGCAAACTGTCATTGGCGAGGGAGGGGATGGCATTTCTGGTGGACAGCGACAACGGTTGCTGGTCGCGCGAGCCATAGTGAGACGCCCGGCTTTTCTATTCTTCGACGAAGCCACGAGCGCTTTGGACAACCAGAGTCAAGCGTGGGTAAGCCGCAGCCTGGATAACCTTAAAGCGACCCGTATAGTTATAGCCCATCGCCTAAGCACGATTAGGCATGCAGACTTAATTTGTGTAATCATGGAAGGCGAAATAACCGAAATGGGGACATATGACACGCTCATGTCCAAAGAAGGTTTGTTCAGCGATCTTGCCAAGCGTCAACTCACTTGAACCACGATATGACCTATTCTCAAAAGTACAACGGAATCAGTGATCCTTTGCCTTCTGACCCTACCTAATTCTTTCTACTTCATTGTACACTGCTTACTTTCCGCACCATTTGTGGGGCATGAGAGATGATTTACTTAGGGGAATAAATTTAGCGCGACAAGAGGACAGGATTTTGATAAGAGAGAGGCACCATAAGGAGGTGCAGAATGAGAGTAATGCCAGGAATCCTGTCCCAAGCGGACG